>CAZJRA010000073.1:0-7061 GCA_964548335.1 uncultured Flavobacteriaceae bacterium
GCAAATGGGAGGTATGATGTCTCCACAAATGGGAGGACAGCAACAGGTACAAACTCAAGCTAATCCAGGAGGTATGATGCCACCGCCTATGCCAGTTGCAGTACAGTATTTTTATGCTGTAAATGGAGCGCAGCAAGGCCCTGTTACTATAGATCAACTTAAAAGCCTTTTTGCAAATAGAACAATTAATAAAGTGAGTCTTGTGTGGAAACAAGGGATGTCTGGTTGGAAAGCACTCCAAGAAGTAGAAGAATTAAAATCTTTTTTAGGAGGGAACACTCCTCCGCCATTACCAGCTTAGTAATTAAACGATTAAAAGTCTAATCATCAGTTTTATTTTTTAACGTTCGCTTTCGCGAAAGCATACGTAGTAACATCTTAATATTCTGGAAGTAACCTAAATGTCTGAAACTTCTGTACAAAAAACCGAACTTAAAAAAGCCTGTATTAATTGTGGGTCAGAGCTTAAATATAAGCCAGGGACTACGTCTATTACTTGTGAGTATTGTGGACATCAAGAAAAGATTTCTCTAGAGACAAGTAAGTTTGAAGAGCTTGAACTCTATCCTTATTTGGATAGTATGGGAAGTCAAAAAAACAGTGAGGAAATCTCGATGCTGCAATGCAAAAACTGCGGAGCTAACCAACATATAGAAGAAAATTATAAATCACTGCATTGTGTATATTGTAGTATGCCACTCATTTTAGAAGATGTACGTAAAGAAGATTGGATTCTTCCGGGTGCTGTGTTGCCTTTTCAGATAGATCAACATAAATCTTTTGAGATATTTAAGAAATGGGTAAAAGGGTTATGGTGGGCCCCTAATAATCTTAAAAAAGCATCATTAGATCCACAGTTTACAAAGGGATTGTATTTGCCCTATTGGACTTTTGATGCCAAACTATCTGCAAATTACACAGGACAGCGGGGGGAGTATTATTATGAAACTCAATCCTATCGTGATAGTAACGGAAATACTAAAACACGACAAGTAAAGAAAACACGTTGGTACCCTGCCTCGGGTAGCGTCTCAGGATTTGTAGATGACACATTAATTACGGCATCAAAACAACGCGCAGGAAGAGTCCCTTCTAAAATAGCGCGATGGAATCTTAAAAAATTACAACCTTTTAATAGCGGATTTTTATCAGGTTTCGTTACCGAAAAATATACAATCCCACTAAAGGATGGCTATGATAAATCCAAAGAAGGTGCAAAGCAACATGCTACAACATGGGCAGCAAGAGATATAGGAGGAGACACACAACGTGTGAGTAGTGTAGATATGAAGTTAGCAGAAGAAACCTTTAAACATATCTTGTTGCCGGTATATGTAAGCGCGTATCGTTATAATGGTAAGGAATATAACTTTTTTGTTAATGGAGAGACGGGCGCTTTATCTGGGAAAAGGCCATATTCTTTTTGGAAAATATTTTTTGCAATCCTTTTTGCGCTTTTTGTTGCGGGAATAATTTTATTCTTTTTAGAAAAATGGCAATAAAGAATAATGAGAGATAACAAAAAAGGTCAGAATGAAAATTCTGACCTTTTTTTCTAGTAATAAATACTACTGTATATCCTTAGTTCATAAAAGATACGCTACCGTCTGCAACATTATATACAGCCCCTACAATATCTATCTCTCCGTTGTCATCCATATCTTTTAATATAGCGGAGTGTAAGTGAATATTTTGGATAGCAAGCTCAACATTTTTTGCAACTACATTATTTACAAATGTTTTGTTTGCACTTGTTCTGCTAGCTGCATCAGATGGTTCAGTTACAGCAGCTACAGAAGGGCGTATTTTTGCAAGAAGAGGCGTGATGTTTCCTAACATCACATCATCACAAGCGGCAGATACAGCTCCACAACTAGTATGTCCTAAAACAACGACTAGTTTTGAACCTGCTACCTTGCATGCATACTCCATACTTCCTAAAATATCTTCGTTTACGCTATTTCCTGCTACTCTAGCCGAAAAAATATCTCCGATACCTTGATCAAATACGATTTCTGCAGGTACTCGAGAATCTACGCAGCTTAAAACGATGGCATACGGGTATTGCCCACCTTGTGTGTCGGTTACTTGCCCTAGTAGGTCTCTATGTACAGGTTTATTCTCTAAAAACCTCGTATTTCCATCTTTTAAAGCTTGTAATGCGCTTTGTGGAGTCATTGCTCCCTGTGTTTCTTTAGTATGTGCTTTCATATGGTTTGTTTTATGCTGTTTTTGCTCTTAATTTAAAAAACTCGATATAACTAGGTGGGTTTTCTATAACTCCACGTTCTGATATTAGTTTTATATTAATATTACGTTGCTTTGCTTTAAAAGCAAAGTCTTCTAAAATTTCAATAATATCTGGATCTAGGTAACGTGTTTTACGCACATCTAATTCAAGATATGAGTTTTCTGGAAGCGCGTCCAATTCTTTAAGAATAGCCCCTTTATTAAAAAAGGTTACCTCTTCTGCTAGTGTCATTTTCACTTTACCGTCTGTAGGGTCGTCATTTTCTTTATGTAAAAAGTGAGAGTTTTTATAACTTTTATATAATACAATTAATACCCCTACGATAAGACCTAAGGCAAGTCCTTTTAATAAGTCTAATAGTACAATTCCTAAAACAGTAACAATAAAAGGAACAAACTGAGTCCACCCTGCGTTGTACATTGCTTTAAAAGTTGATGGCTTAGCTAATTTAAACCCTACAATAAATAATACGGCAGCTAATACTGACAACGGTATCATTTGAAGTAAAAAAGGGATTGAAGCCACCGAAGCAATAAGTAAAACACCGTGAATAATAGCAGCCATTTTACTCTTACCTCCCGACTGGATATTAGCGCTACTTCTTACAATTACCTGTGTAATAGGTAATCCTCCAATAAATCCTGAAATAATGTTACCCGCTCCTTGAGCTAATAATTCTCTATTAGTTGGAGTCACTCTCTTTTCTGGATCTAATTTGTCTGTAGCTTCTACACATAATAGTGTTTCCAAACTAGCGACTAATGCTATTGTAAAAGCAGTTATAAGTACAGGAGCCGTAAAAGCTTGACTCCAATCTGGAGTTACAAACTGTGTAAGTAAGTTGCCTGTACTTCTGTCTTTACTTAAAGATACTAAGTGTTCTTCTGAAATTCCAATATCTGATCCTTGTGTAAAAAAGTGATAAAGAATACCCACTACTACCACTACTAACGGTCCTTGAATTAAATTAAATATTTTAGATTTTTTGGCAAGTACATTACTCCAAAGAAGAAGGATTCCTAAAGAAATAAGACCTATAAGTGTAGGCCCTAGACTAGGGTCTCCAATAGCATTTAGAATTTCTGAAAAAGTGTTCTCTCCATCTACTTGGAAGAAGGCAAAATCACCTTCCGGATCGTCGTCATCACCAAGAAAGTGTGGGATTTGCTTTAAGATAATGATGATACCTATACCTGTAAGCATACCACGTATTACAGAACTAGGGAAATAGTACCCTATGATTCCTAACCGTGCAACTCCAAAGATAATTTGTATGATACCGCCTATTACAACAGCCGATAAAAATACTTGAAAACCTAACTGATCAATAGCGGTAAGTACTATAGCTGCAAGTCCTGCTGCAGGCCCACTTACACCTATTTCAGAACCACTTAATGATCCTACAATAATTCCTCCAACAATTCCTGCAATTACACCGGAAAACAGAGGGGCTCCACTGGCTAATGCGATACCAAGACAAAGTGGTAAAGCAACAAAAAAGACAACAATACTCGCAGGTAAGTCGTTTTTTAAATTTTTAAACATAATATATTTTTAATGTCTCTATTAGAAGTATAGAAACAGGTTACATAATTTGATTTATAAGTGCAATAATGCACTAGATCTTAAAGTTATGCAATATGTTTAGGAGGTGGTAAATGAATCTTTGGGTTAAAAAGACTCTCACTTAAGCGGTACGTATCGTGAATAAGCTTAACACATTCTATCGTTGCGAGTTGTGGAGTTGTAAATGTTTCAAAAAAAGAATCCTCGCGATCTAGCTCGTCTTTAGTTTCTTTTTTGCTCTCTTCTTCTAGATCTTTAGCGATTTCTATATCGTAATGATCGGAGTAGATAGATAAAACAGAAGGAGCTACTATCGAGAGTGATAGTATAATAACCATAAGTATGTGAACTAACTGTTTCATCGAACGTAAAAATAACTAATGATATCTACATTTTTGTTAATGTATATTTAAAAATCATTCAACAGTTTTATGTCTTCAGAAATGAGCCAACCTGTTTTCCCGTCTATAAGCTGTATTCTGTACCAATTATTTACTTCTTCTAATACTTGTACCTTGGTACCTTCATGTAATTTAAAAGCCAGTGTACTAGCGAGTGAAGGTTCACTTTGCACATCCGTTTCAGAGGCAAAAACAATAGCAGGCTTGTCGTTTTTCGCTTTCGCGAAAGCACTATACGCAAAACTGATGCTAGCAATAGCTAAGAGTAAACTAACGGAAGCCACTGCAAATAAAGCTCTTTTTCTAGCAGTATCGTAGATAAAATAATAACCTATAAAACTCAACACAAAAAGAATGATAAAGAGAATAGTTGCTACCGCCCACCCATCTGCTGTAAATAAGGTGATTGCCTTATTAATAGTTCGCTGTACCGCATTTACAGGCAGGGTCTCTATCGCATCTATCTTCATATTTTCTGCAAAGGCTGCATTATTGCGTATTTGAGAGTCTGTAGGGGCTAGCTGCAATGCTTTTTCATAATAAAATAGGGTAGGGGCTATGTTATTAAGTTTATAGTTTGCGTTTGCTAGGTTGTAATACAGAGCACCACTTTCGTGGTTTAAATCTAAAACGCGGGTATAGGCATCTATAGCTTCTTGATACCTACCTTGAGCATAATGGTCGTTTCCTGTTTTAAAAATAGCGTCTATATCTTGTGCCCACCCCATACTTGTTGTAAGTACTAGGAGTAAAAAACCGTATGTCTTAAGTAGTTTTCTCATCTTACAGTTGTTTATCTATGGTTGATATTATACGCACTGCTTTATCATAATCTTGTTGCATAGCAACATCACTTGTAGGGGTATATCTTGCAAATTCACAACTTTCTAATAAGCCTATAAACTCAGTAATAGTTTGCTCTTCGACCTTTTTTTCTGTAAGTAATTTTGCAATGCGGTCTTTACTCATATCACTAGTTTGGATATTGAGTTTTGCTTTAAGATAGTTATGTAAAGCCCTTTCCATTGCGATATAAAACTCTTTTTGATTGCCTAGATTTTTATTTGCCTCACTTAAGAATTTTCGCGCTAGCTTATCTGCCTTACGAACTCTGTTGCCCTGTACATCATTAGAGGCTCCTTCTCTTCTACGTTTTACAAATAATGCAATAGGAATTAGCATTAATGAGCCCATTACTAACGCCCAAAATGTTGAAGACTTAAAGAAATGTTTCTTTTTTGTACTTACTAGGTTTCCATTAGATTTAATGTACTCAAACTGCTTATCTGCTGCAATTACTTGTTGCTTGTTTCCTGCTGTAGCATTATTGCTGTTTGTAGCAGTAGCATCTACAGGACCGTTTAGAACGTCTATAACAATCTCCTTAGCGTTACGACGTTCATAACGCTTTGTCTTAGGGTTAAAATAGCTAAAGGATATAGAGGGTATAGGGTATTTTCCTTTGTATTGTGGTACTACGGTGTACTTATTACGTTTTAACCCGTTCATTCCTGAGAGGTTGGTGCGTACCTTATCTTGATTTTCGGGTTCGTATACTTCTAACTTACTAGGAAAAATTGGTGTCGGAAGGTCAAATAATTTAAGATTTCCGTTTCCTTTTACTTCTACATTTATTTCAAAAGCTTCTGTAGCATCTAGTTGTTCTTTATTGGTAGTTACGCTAAAATCAAAGTTTCCTACAGCTCCTGTAAAATCATCTGGCTTTCCATTAACAGGAAGTGGCTTTACGTTAATCGTTCTGTTTTTTGCAGAAACCGTAATGTTTTCTCTTTTTGACATACGACGGCCAAAGATGTCACGTCTATTTGTAGGGACATCTACAGTAACACTAAGACTTAAAGGCTCTATATTAAGTTTGCCCGATTTGAGAGGATATAATACAGTACGTCTTAAAACTACAAATCTATAAGGCTCTCCTTTATACTCTCCATTTTGTACTTTAACTTCTTTCTCATCGATACTTTGACTCCAAAAATCAGTGTATTTAGGAGAGTCTATCTCTCGCCAATTACTTACACTACCCCTTTCGGATACGTATAGTTTATAGACAATGGTAAAGGACTCATTAAGATAAGGGCTTCCTTTAGAAACCTCTGCGACAAGATGAATATTCTCTGCTGCTTTACTAAGAGCATCGGAGTTTCCACTCCCAGGTTTGTCTACTGCCGCGGTAACTTCTATAGTAATAGGGGTTGTTTTATACACTTCTCCATTAACTGTAATTTCAGCTTGTTGGATAGTGATTTTACCACGTTTAGTAGGAGAGAGAGAGTAGCTATAGGTTTTTGAGAAAGTGCCTTTCCCGTTCACCCATTGCCTACTTACAGATTGGCTAGGACCTCCAGTAACTTTAAAGCCATTAAAATTAGGAGGGTTAAAACTATCTCCATCTTGATTCATTACAAAATCTATACGGAGACGCTCATTAATCCCTAATTTTTTACGATTTACCTTTGCGTTAAACGACACATCCTGTGCCCAAGCCGTTGTGACTGTAAGCAGTAGTATTAAAAATATATGTGTTATTTGTTTCATTAAGCCTTACAAATTTACCAATCTTTTTCGGTCTTTACTTTTGCTCCTTTTTGCTTTTGAGCATTTATCTTTTCTTGCGTTTTTTGCTCTTCATTACGCATTGCTTCTAGTAAGTTCTTTACTTGCTGCGGACTTAATTGTCCTTCTTGGCGCTGTGACTGCTGAGGTTGCTCTTTTTCTTCTTCTCCTTCACCTCCTGATTGCTCTTCTTTTTTATCTTCAGGTTTTCCATTTTCATCTTCTTCCTTCTCTCCTCGACTACTGGTACGACATCTCTTTCTTCTTTC
>CAZJRA010000074.1:0-7049 GCA_964548335.1 uncultured Flavobacteriaceae bacterium
ACGATAATGAAGATAATCAAACGATTAATACTCCAGCAAGAGCGCATTTCCAACATATAGCTGGTATTGGTGTTGCTTTTGGAAAAAAAGACACTGATGGTGATGGTATAGTTGACAAAAATGATTCTTGCCCAACAATAGCAGGTATAGCAGAGTTTAATGGATGTCCTGATACTGATGGTGATGGCATAGAAGATTCAAAAGATGCATGTCCATCAGTTCCAGGTTTAGCTGCATTTAACGGATGTCCTGATACAGACGGAGATGGTGTAGAAGATTCTAAAGATGCTTGTCCTAAAATAGCAGGGATAGCTAGCTTAGGTGGATGTCCTGATAGAGACGGTGATGGTATAAAAGATTCTAATGATAAATGTCCTACAGTAGCGGGTCCTCGTGCTAATAGTGGATGTCCTTATAAGGATACAGATGGAGACGGAATACTTGATAAGTATGATAGCAATCCAACTGTAGCTGGTAATAAGTTCGCTAGCCCAGTTAATACAACAACTGGTAATCCTCAGATTTCACTTGGTGTGAACAACAACCTTAATCAAGAATTCAAACACGTTCTATTTGGTTATAATAAAACAACTCTTAATTCTAATTCATATGGAACACTTGATAATGTTGCATACATACTAAAAAAGAACAGCAATACTACTTGCTTAATAGAAGGACACACAGATAGCACGGGACAACAGTCTTATAATTTTGACCTTTCTAACAAAAGAGCTAATACTGTAAAGAATTATCTTGAAGGAAAAGGAATCTCTTCGTCTAGATTACAAGTTACAGGATTAGGTGATACAAAACCTGTTGCAACTAACGAAACAGCAAAAGGCCGTAAAGCAAACAGACGAGTTGAGTTATCAATAAGATAAATTGAATAAAAGTATATTAAAAAAGCCTCGCTAGTTAGCGAGGCTTTTTTTTAAATAAAACGTTTAGATTAGAACGACCCATTTTTAACCAACAAAAAAACCAAAACATTAACCTAAAACAAAAGAGTAGTTAATATCCAACTATATAAATTATTAAATGCAACACATAAAATAATCTTTGTTAATTGATTTTAACAACTTACCTTTGCTCTAAATAACACTTAAAAACGAAAAATGAAACATCTTAACAGATTTTTAGTAGCATCACTTCTGATTATGATAATCGGAACTGTAAATGCGCAAGATGAAAGTAATCCTTGGGCTATTTCAATAGGTGCCAATGCCGTTGACTTTTTTCCTACTGGAGCAAGTGGAGACACTCCACTTAGATTAGGGGAAACAGCAGGTCTTTTTGAAGAATTCTATAATGCTCAAGATCACTGGAATGTACTACCGTCTATATCTAATATAACTGTTTCACGTTATATCGGTAAAGGGTTAGCAGTTGGTCTTACTGGATCAATTAATGAAATTACAAGAATAGGGGATAGAAGAACAGTAAGTGATTTAGAATATTACTCAATAGATGCCGATGCATCATATAGCTTTAAAGACCTTATAAAATCTGGTTGGGTAGACCCATTCGCAACATTAGGAGCAGGTTATACTACATTAGAAAATGAGGTAACTGGAAATAATAATGGATTTGCAACAGTAAACGGAGGACTTGGTATTCGTTTTTGGTTTAGTGAAAGCATTAACATTTTCTTCAAAACATTGTATAAACAAGATTTTCAAGATGATGGTGATATCATTGCATCAAATTTAGTAGATATTACAGACGATGAAGGTATGGTCGTACGTCAAGTAGCTCAACCTACTGGTATTATTAACAGAGAACATTTCCAACATTCGTTTGGATTTGGTATTGCTTTTGGAGGAAAAGATACTGATGGTGATGGTGTATATGACAGCAATGATGCTTGTCCAACTGTAGCAGGATTAGAAGAGTTCAACGGATGTCCTGATTCTGATGGTGATGGTATAGAGGATTCTAAAGATGCTTGTCCTAATGTTGCTGGTATAGCAGAACTTAAAGGATGTGCTGATTCTGATGGTGATGGAATACCTGACAACAGAGATAATTGTCCTACTATAGCTGGTATTTCTTCTTTAGGTGGATGTCCAGATGCAGATGGTGATGGTGTTACAGATGCTGATGACAGATGTCCTAATGTAGCAGGACCTCGTGGTAATACAGGTTGTCCTTATCCAGATACTGATGGAGACGGAATTTTAGACAAAGATGATGAATGTCCTAATGTAGCCGGTACAAGAGCTGATAATGGATGTCCAAAACCAGAGCCTGTAGCAGTAGCAACACCTCAAGTTTCTTTAGATGTACTTAATGACCTTAATGTTCAATTCAGATCAGTATATTTTGATAACAATAAAGCTACCATTCGTACTCAGTCTTATGGAACACTAAATAATATTGTTAGTATCATGAAAGGATATCCTAATACTGTATTCTTAATAGAGGGACACACAGATTCTAGAGGTTCTGATTCTTACAATCTTAACCTTTCAGACAAAAGAGCTGCTTCTGTGAGAGCATACTTAACAGGAAAAGGACTTCCTAATTCTCGTATACAATCTAAAGGATTTGGAGAAGTAAGACCAATCGCTTCAAACCAAACTGAAGCAGGACGTCAATCAAACAGACGTGTTGAATTATCTATTATTTCTCAATAAGGATAACTTAATTTAAATTATATAAAAACGCCTCGCTAAATAGCGAGGCGTTTTTTATTTTAGACCTATGTCTACATTTATCCAAGAAGTTATTTCTGACTTACAAGAAAAGAAAGAAGAGTTTTCTAAACTTGTTTTTATATTACCTAGTAGGAGAGCAGGAACATTATTACAAAAAACAATTGCTTCTACCCTATCGCAAACGCTGTTTTCCCCTTCTATATTAAGTATTGAGGAGTTTATCCAAAATATATCTGGACTTCAATCATGTCCTCCCATAGAGCTCATATTTACTTTTTATGAAGTATATCTTGAAATGACTCCGTCAAAAGAACAAGAGTCTTTTCAAACATTTATTACTTGGGCTCCTACCCTACTAGATGACATAAACGAAGTAGACAGACATCTGCTAGACCCTACAGAAATATTTAATCACCTCAGTGCTATAAAGGAACTAGACCATTGGTCTAATACAGCTCCCACTGATCTTATAAAAAATCATCTTAAATTTTGGGAGAAACTCCCACTCTACTATAACGCGCTATCTGAGAAACTAATCTCTAAAAATGAAGGACATCAAGGTTTATTGTACAGGAAAGCATCAGAGGAAATTGAATTTTATATTAGCAATAATAGCTCCAAGCATCACGTTTTTTTAGGGTTTAACGCTTTAAACACTTCCGAAGAGCGTATCATTCAAGCGCTGCTAGCCAATGGGGATTCTAGTATTTATTGGGATGCAGAACAATATTTTATGGAGCTTCCTAATCATAATGCTGCTCTATTCCTCCAAAAGCATAAGTCAAACTGGAAGCATTTTGTGAAAAATGAATTCAATTGGATATCTACTAATTTTAGTACTAAAAAGAACATCAACTGTACTGGAGTTCCTCAAAATATAGACCAAGTAAAATATGTTTCAAAGCTTCTTACATCTTTAAATGAAGATGCCTTAAACAATACAGCCGTTGTTTTAGGTGACGAGAGTATTATTATCCCGCTTCTTAATTCATTACCTACCAATGTTAAGGATGTAAACATTACAATGGGAATCCCTTTAAATCAGACGCCTATTTCTGTTTTTTTTCAAAACCTGTTTACACTGCAACTTACACACTCTGATAAAGGGTATTATTATAAAAATATCATAGCGTTATTAAGAAACCCTCTCTCTAAACAACTGCTTAACCAAACAAGCATAAATAGCATTTCAGAGTATATAACAAAGAACAATACTATTTATATTACGTTTCAAAAACTATGCGAACAAACTAAAGAGGACATAACTAAAAATTTAGAGTACTTATTTAGTCCTTGGGAGAATAATGTGGTGACTGCCATTAAAAATACAAGTGCACTTATAACTACATTATTAGAATCTATCTCCTATAAGAAAGATGCTTTATTAATGGAATATATCCAAGGTTTTAAGAGGGCATTTAATAAACTTAAAACATTATCTGAGGAATATACATATATAGAAGATATTGTTGTCTTAGAACGTTTGTATTCGGATATTTTATCTAAAGAAGTGATAGACCTAAGGGGAAATCCTCATAAGGGATTACAAATTATGGGAATGTTAGAATCTCGTGTATTAGATTTTAAAAATGTCATAATGACCTCTGTAAATGAAGGTGTCCTCCCTTCTGGAAAATCTTCTAATTCATATCTCCCTTATGATATTAAAGTACATTATGATTTACCCACCTATACAGATAAAGATGCGGTATACACCTACCACTTTTACAGATTATTACACAGAGCTCAAAATATAGAAATTATATATACTACATCCTCATCTGGATTAGGCTCCTCAGAAAAGAGTAGACTTATACTTCAGTTAGAAGCAGAAGGAGTTCACAAAGTACAACATCAAGTAGCTGCTGCACCTATTTTTAAAGCGACAACACCCCTTGAGTCAATTCCTAAAACGTTAGCGGTTCAAGAAAAAATTAAAGCTTTTTTCAAATCGGGGATTTCTCCTTCGGCTATAGGTAGTTATTTAAGAAATCCATTAGATTTTTATTATCAATACATTTTGAGGGTACCTAGACCCGACCAAGTAGAAGAAACTATTGCTAGTAATACTATGGGTACCATAGTCCATAATGTATTAGAGGAACTATATACTCCTTTTAAAGGAAAGCTTATCACCGCCAACGATATAAAAGCATTTATAAGTAAAAGTAAATCAACGGTAGATATTGAATTTAAAAAACAAAGTGGGTTTACAAAGTTACAAGGTCAAAACCTCATCATTTATGAGGTTATCTGTCGTTTGATAGATAACTTCTTAAAGATGGAAATACAGTCATTAAAAAGTGGCGCATCACTACATATCCACTCCTTAGAAGATAAGCTTAAAACGCCTTTAACACACCCTAGCCTTCCTTTTGAAATAAATCTAAAAGGAACAGTAGATAGAGTAGATGTTTACAATAATGTAATGCGCGTTATAGATTATAAAACAGGAACTGTAGAAAAGACAAACCTAAAAATTAAAGATTGGGAGGACTTATTAGCTGAAGAAGGGAAATTTGAAAAAGCATTCCAAATACTCCTTTATGCCTATATGCTTCATCAGAAAAAGCCTTTTACTCAACCTATTTCTGCAGGCATCATTTCTACTAAAAAAATCCAAAATGGGTATATGCCCTTTACCATAGGAAAAGAAACACAAATTACTCAAGAAACACTTTTAGATTTTGAAGTTATTCTCGTTCAATTAATTAAGGAAATTAGTAATCCTGAAATTCCTTTTGAAGATTCAGGCTTTTCTTATTCATAAGTAGGGTTTTAGCGGTAGGATTCGAGCCGACGACTTCTTGAGCGCTGTATCAAACTGTGAGACTTCTTCTTTTTTATTTTGGCGAAAGCCAAAAAAACTTATTATAAGCTAGTATTCCTTTTGATCTTGTATTTCATAATGCTGTGAATGCGTATCATAGCGGTTCAATATTTTGAGCGCCTTTTCAGGTAAATTAGCTACTGTATAATCTTCACCAACAAATCCTTTGATATCCTCTAGTTTGGAAAAAGTCATAATGGTAATAAACTCTATCTCTCTAAGATTCTCTTCAGAAACCCTACGTAGTATTTGCATACCGAGATAACCTGGAATCTGTTTAGAAGCGATACCTGGCATAATTTCCTTTTTTAACAGTGTCTCATAAGCTTCGGCATTTTCTGGTGTTGTATAACCATGCCATATACGTTGTATCATAATTCACATTGATTTTTAGTAAAAATTTGCGTTGTCTTATAGCCCTTAAGCACCAACAATTCTCTAAATTAATTATTAATCTCGTTCCAAAAAGGATAAGACTTCTTTTTATAACATAAATTATATCTTAAAAACAGTCAAATCATAAAGTCAGGTATGGTATATTACCAAGTAGTTCAAAAAAACCACAAGAGGTCTCAAAATCAATTTATGTATAATAAGCGTATTTTTACCCTTTAAGGGCTTATGGCTACAATAGATATTTCATTTAAACGCATCCAACAATTAGCAATTCCTGCAATAATTGCAGGAATTGCTGAGCCTATTTTATCAAGTACAGATGCTGCTGTGGTGGGTAATATAAAAACCTATGCGACAGAATCTCTTGCTGCTATTGGAATTGTGGGTTCTTTTTTATCTATGCTCATTTGGGTACTAGGACAAACACGTAGTGCTATCGCTACCATAATCGCACAGAGTCTAGGCGCAGGAAAAATAGACAGTATAAAAATGCTTCCTGCACAAGCGATTTATTTTAACGTCTTACTAAGTTTTATTGTTTTGGGAGGGACTTACTTCTTTGTAGAAGAAATATTTATGTTTTTTAATGCAAAAGGGTTGGTATTAAGCCTAAGTATAGAGTACTATAATATACGTGTCTGGGGGTTTCCATTAACCCTTTTTACTTTTGCCGTGTTTGGTATATTTAGAGGGTATCAAAACACTTTCTGGCCTATGCTTGTAGCAGCATCTGGAGCTATTATAAACATAGGTTTAGATTTCTTGTTGGTATATGGTGTTGAAGATTTTATTCCTGTTATGGGAGTTAAAGGAGCCGCTTGGGCAAGTTTAATATCTCAAGCGATTATGGCTTTACTAGCACTTCTATTTTTACTAAAGAAAACTCCCGTTTCTTTACGTTTACAGTTTCCACTACATCCAGAAATAAAAAGATTAGTGACAATGAGTCTTAATCTTTTTGTACGTGCATTTGCTCTTAATGTAGCACTAGTTCTAGCTGTTAAGGAAGCAACGGCTTTAGGTACAGAAGTGATTGCAGCGCATACTATTGCAGTAAATATCTGGTTGTTTACCGCATTTTTTATTGATGGTTATGGTGCTGCTGGCAATGTACTTAGCGGTAGATTACTAGGAGCAAAAAATTATAAATCCCTATGGGTACTTAC
>CAZJRA010000075.1:0-6879 GCA_964548335.1 uncultured Flavobacteriaceae bacterium
TTTACTTAAAAATTTGGAAATACACTCTTGTTTTTTCTGAAAATTGTTGTGATTGGTAGATTGCTTGATTGTTTTTTCTGCCTTACAAAAATGAAGAAATATAAGAATTTAAAAATCAAACTTTCAAGCATAATCTTTTAAAATATAAGAACATAAGACATACTTTTGAGACAAAGCCTTTTCATTATTGCTATTTTACAAGAAACTAATATCGTGGTACTTACAAAATAAAAGAGAGATGCCCTGGCGACTCACTACCGATCCATATAAGATTTGGCTCTCTGAAATAATCTTACAACAAACGCGAGTTGCGCAAGGACTGCCCTATTATGAACGTTTTGTCGCAAGGTTCCCTACAGTACAAGATCTGGCAGCGGCTTCACAAGAAGAGGTCCTTAAGTTATGGCAAGGATTAGGGTATTATTCTCGAGGAAGAAATTTACACACCACAGCACAGTACATTACAGATGAGCTGCAAGGAGTATTCCCTAACACCTACAAAGAGCTTCTCACTCTAAAAGGAGTAGGCGATTATACAGCAAGCGCGATTGCAAGCATCAGTTTTAATGAGCCTACCGCAGTTGTAGATGGCAATGTATATAGAGTACTCTCACGTGTATTTGGAATTAAGACTCCTGTTAATAGCACACAAGGACAAAAAGAATTTAAAGCTCTTGCACAAGAACTTATAGACCCAAAACAGCCGGCAACCTTTAACCAAGCTATTATGGAGTTTGGAGCAATACAATGTAAACCCCAAAACCCTCACTGTTTAGTGTGTGTGTTTCAAGAAAGTTGTATCGCCTTTAGAACACAAACCATCCCTAGCCTTCCTGTAAAAATAAAGAAGACAAAAATAAAAAAGCGCCACCTACACTTTCTTGTGTTTATTTCAAACAATCAGAAAACAATACTACAGCAACGCACAGGAAAAGGTATATGGCAAGGACTGTATGAATTTCCCATGATAGAAATGGAAAGCGGGAAGGAACGCTTTCGCGAAAGCGCCTCTTTCATAAAAAAACTAAGCCCTTACAAAGTACTTTCTATAACACAACACAATGACACCCCTATCGTTCACAAATTATCACATCAACATTTACACACCACCTTTTGGGTAATAAAAGTCGAAAAAATTAATACCCAGTCTATACCTTTATCTCAGGTTAATGACTACCCAGTGCCAGTGCTCATATCTAAATTTATAGACGCATTTAACTTTTAATATTTCTTATATTTGATGTTATGGCAGGAACAATAAATAAAGTGATTTTAATAGGTCATACGGGAGACGAAGTGAAAATGCATTATTTTGAAGGAGGCGGAAGCATAGGCCGTTTTCCTCTCGCTACTAATGAAGAGTACACAAATCGCACAACGGGAGAGCGCGTAAGCAATACCGAATGGCACAATATTGTAGTACGTAATAAAGGAGCCGAGATTTGCGAAAAATACCTGCATAAAGGAGACAAAGTCTATATAGAAGGAAGGCTTAAAACTAGAAAATGGACTGACGACAAAGGAAATGACCGCTATAGTACAGAGATACAATGTACAGATTTTACCTTCTTATCTCCTAAAGGAGAGCAAGCTGGCAATCACGTAACTCCTGGAGCGACACAACCTACTCAAAACATACCTCCACAAAGCACGCAACAAACTCCTACCCCTTCTTCAAACACCCCAGAAGACGATTTACCATTCTAAAACTAAGTGTAACTAAACTCATATTAATTGGACCCTGATCCTGAACCCATATTATTTTTTTTACCGCTTGTAGCGAGTACACTTGTATTAGGTATTATTGTCTTAATAGCTTTACTTATATGTTCTGCATTAATAAGCGGAGCCGAAGTTGCTTTTTTTTCTCTTTCCTCTATAGACCTACAACAGGACGAAGAAGAAAGCAAAAAACTATCTCTTGTTAAAAAATTACTTGACAAACCTAAAAAACTACTAGCCACCATACTCGTTGCCAATAACACTATAAACATTGCCATTGTACTCCTTTTTGCTAGTTTAGGAAAGGAATTGTTTGGTAATCTTAACACAAGCTTTTGGGGTATTGACCTACGATTTTTAATAGAAGTTGTAATTATTACTTTTTTGATTTTATTATTTGGTGAAATTTTACCTAAAATATACGCCAGTCGCAACAACAAAAGATTTGCAATTTTTATGGCGTATCCACTAAAAGTTTTGGATGTCATATTTACCCCCATAAGTACTCCTATGAAAAGTGTAACCTTATGGATACAAAAACAATTAGGAAAACGAAAATCCAATTTTAATGTAGATCAATTATCGCAAGCACTTGAACTAGCCAGCGAAGACGACACCACTCCTCAAGAGCAAAAGATATTACAAGGCATTGTCTCTTTTGGCAATACAGACACAAAACAAGTGATGTGTCCTCGTATGGACATCTTTGCACTTAATAAAGAAGACAGTTATAAAGATATCTTACCCTTAGTTATCAAGAATGGATTTTCAAGAATTCCCGTTTATGAAGGTAGTGTAGACACCATAACAGGAATATTATACATAAAAGATTTGTTACCTCACTTAAGCAAGACTAAATTTGATTGGAACTCCTTACTCAGAACTCCTTATTTTGTTCCTGAAAACAAAAAGTTAGATGATTTACTATCTGAATTTAAAGAACAAAGAAATCATCTTGCCATTGTAGTAGATGAATATGGAGGAACTAGCGGACTTATATCACTAGAAGATATTATAGAAGAAATTGTAGGCGACATTAGTGATGAGTTTGATGATGAAGACATTATCTATTCTAAAATAGATGATAAAAACTATGTTTTTGACGGAAAGACATCGCTTAAAGATTTTTATCGCATTGTAAAACTAGGAGAAGACATCCCTCTCTTTGAATCTAAAAAAGGGGAAGCCGAGACCATTGCAGGCTTCGTACTTGAAATCTCAGGAGGTTTTCCTAGAAAGGCAGAAATAATAAACTATGCACATTATGCGTTTACTGTGGAGGCAATGGACAAGAAACGTATCAAACAAATTAAATTTACTATACACTAATGAACGCTCGTTTTCTTTTACTTCTTCTAATAATAAGCACACTCATAAGTAGTTGTGGAGAAGACACTTTACCTAAACCTAAAGCACTTTTAAGTTTACAATACCCTAAAGCCCAGCACACCACTACACAGAGTCCTTGTGGGTATACTTTTCAAAACAATAAAATTGGAAACGTAACTTTTAAAAATAACTGTAACGCTACTGTAGAATACCCTAAACTAAACGGAACACTTTTTCTAACCTATAGAGATGTAAACGACAATATAAACACCTTGCTTAAGGATGCTCAAAAACTCACTTATGAGCATACAAGAAAAGCAGACAACATCTTAGAAGAAAAATATATAAATGAAGAGCAAGGTGTTTACGGTATGTTTTATGACGTAAGAGGTAATGCCGCTTCTCAATCACAGTTTTACGTAACAGATAGCACAAAGCACTTTATTACCGGCTCTATTTACTTTAATGTAAAACCTAATTACGACAGTATTTTTCCAGCAGCTGTATATCTTAAAAATGACATTAGACATTTAATGGAAACCATTGCCTGGAAAAAAGAATAGCATTACTCCCCTTTTGTAGAAAACAAATTTCTCTTAACAAGAGCTATAAAGTAAAATTTATGTTTTGTTAGAATTGAGATCATAAAACTTGTTATATATATTCTAGGGTTCTTCATACTACACACCAACTAATTCACGAACTTTACGTTTCTCAATAAGAGTCATGCAAAACAACACACTTAAATGGGTATACCTTGTCATATTATCTTTAATATGGGGAAGCTCATTTATCCTTATTAAAAAAGGATTAGTAGGATTAACTCCTGTACAGCTAGGGTCTTTTAGAATTCTTTTTACTTCCTTTTTTCTATTACTTATCGGATGGAAAAGCTTGCTAACCATAGAGAAGGCTTCTTGGAAGTGGATTATTATCTCTGGAGTATTAGGAACAGGCATCCCAGTATATTTATTTGCCTATGCAGAAACAGAAATAGACAGCTCTATCGCTTCTATTCTAAATTCTGGTGTGCCCTTACTCACACTCATACTCGGACTTATACTTTTTGGAGCTCGTTTTGTTAAAAAACAACTACTAGGCATTTTGCTTGGATTAACAGGATCTATAGCACTTATCCTTATAGGCGCACAAGTAAACCCAGACCAAAATTATTGGTACGCCCTACTCGTTATTCTCGCTACTTTACTTTATGCCATTAATGTAAATATTATAAAGTATCATATGCAAAACATTAGTGCCATGGCTATTGCTACAGGTAATTTTGTTTTCATCTTTATTCCTGCTTTATTACTCCTTATCAGTACTGGTTTTTTTACATCAGAAACAATACAGAATCCAGAAGTACAAACTTCCTTAGGCTACATCTTAATCTTAGCTATTTTAGGCACTGCCGTAGCAAAGGTTATGTTTAACAAACTAGTACAAATAAGCGACCCCGTATTTGCCTCGTCTGTCACTTATTTAATGCCTCTTATTTCCGTAATGTGGGGAATCTTAGATGGAGAGAAGTTTACACTATTACAGCTTGCTGCCTCTTTAATTATCATTCTTGGGGTTTATCTTGCTAATGCTAAAAGAAAAGCCAAAAAGAGCTAGATTATAGCATAACAAAAGGCGGGTGAACATGATGCTTTACCCGCCTTTAATATAGTCTCTAAAATAAAAACGTTCTTAACCTAATAAAGGTTGACCGCTCATTATTTCTTCATTAGCATAAGACTCAAATTGTTTGAAGTTCTCTTTAAAAGATGTTGCTAACTTATTTGCTGTTGCGTAATATCCTTCATCATTATTCCAAGTTGCGCGAGGAGATAACACCTCTGTAGGTACTCCTGGACAAACCTTAGGTTGTGCTAATCCAAAAACAGAGTGAATACGGTAATTATCATCATTAATCTCTTGTGGCAGTTCTCCGTTCATAGCAGCAGTTATCATAGCTCTTGTATACTTAAGCTTCATACGAGTACCTACACCGTATGAACCTCCTGTCCAACCTGTATTTACAAGCCAAACGTTTACTCCTGCTTCTTGCATTTTCTTACTTAACATCTCTGCATACTTTGTAGGATGTAGTGGCATAAATGGCGCTCCAAAACAAGCCGAAAACGATGGCTGTGGTTCTGTAACTCCTGCTTCTGTACCTGCTACCTTAGCGGTATAACCACTTATAAAGTGATATGCTGCTTGCCCTGGAGTAAGCTTAGAGATAGGAGGCAGTACACCAAAAGCATCCGCTGTTAAGAAAAATATATTCTTTGGATTATTAGCCAATGAAGGCACTTTAATATTATTAATGTGATGAATAGGATAGCTTACCCTTGTATTTTGAGTAATACTCGTATCTGCAAAATCTATATTTCCTTTTTCATCTAGGATTACATTCTCAAGTATTGCTCCAGGTTTAATCGCATTGTAAATGTCTGGCTCGTTTTCTTGTGATAAGTTAATCACTTTAGCATAACACCCTCCTTCAAAATTAAAGATAGTATTCTCTGCTGTCCAACCGTGCTCATCATCCCCTATCAACTTACGAGAAGGGTCTGCAGATAATGTTGTTTTTCCTGTTCCAGAAAGTCCAAAGAAAATAGCTGTCTCTCCATTATCACCCACATTTGCACTACAGTGCATAGGTAATGTGTTCTTATCTACAGGTAGGATGAAATTAAGAGCAGAAAAAATACCTTTTTTAATTTCTCCAGTATACCCTGTCCCTCCTATTATAATTGTTTTTTCTGTAAAACTTAGTATTGCAAAATTGCTTTGGCGAGTTCCATCTACTGCAGGATCTGCCAAGAAACCAGGAGCATTAAGAATAGTCCACTCTGGGTCAAAGTTTTTAAGTTCTTCTTCTGAAGGTCTCAAAAACATATTAGATGCAAACATATTACTCCAAGGGTACTCATTAATCACCCTAATATTAAGCTTATAATCTTGATCTGCACAAGCATATGCATCTCTAACGTATAACTCCTTTTCTGAAAGGTAGTCTGTTATTTTTGATTTTAATTTAGCAAAAGCATTTTCCTCAAAAGGGATGTTAATATCTCCCCACCACACTAAATCTTCTGTCTTTGAATCTTTTACAATAAATCGATCTAAAGGTGAACGACCTGTAAATTTACCAGTATTAACAGCTAGAGCTCCACTAGAAGCTGTTGTCCCCATCCCGTTTTTTACTGTAATATCATGTAATTCTTGGGGGTCTAATTGGTAATGAATTTGAGCGTTATTGATTCCGTAAGAGTCTAACGAAATTGTTTTCTTAACTAAGGAAGACGCATCCATAAATAAAGTAGTTTTGTTGTGTTATATATAACAAAGGTAAAAAACACCTCCAACTATTACCATTAAAATTGATTTATTTATTTTTTAATAAAAAAGTATAGACTAGCATTCCCCAAGCAGTAATAAGTAAAGTACCTCCAAGAGGAGTTATAAGCGCTATCTTTTTAAAGTCAAATCCCGTTAACTCATTTGTTGCTAAACCATATATAGAACCAGAAAAAAACAAGACTCCTATTACTATAAGAAAGAACAATCTTTTCTTAATTTTAATGGATATAGGTAAACTAGAGGCTATCAATAAGAGCAACGCATGATACATTTGATACTTCACTCCTGTCTCAAAAGTAGTTATAGCCTCAGCATCTAGATGCTTTTCTAATCCGTGAGCTCCAAAAGCTCCTATAAGAACTGCTAAAAATCCAAAAATACTCCCTGCAACTAATAGTTGTTTATTCATTTTATGTTCCCTTTTTTCGTAACAGTAAATCTGTTGATAATAATGAACACAAATTTACAACATGT
>CAZJRA010000076.1:0-6863 GCA_964548335.1 uncultured Flavobacteriaceae bacterium
GACTTACAGTATTAATGCTTAAATGAGCTAACTACTATGACAACATCATTATTGCTTTTTTAAGACCTACAATAAAAATATCTACCTCTTCTTTTGTATTATAAAAGCTAAAAGAAGCTCTTACCGTACCTGGGATTTTAAAATAATCCATAACAGGCTGTGCACAGTGATGTCCTGTTCGTACAGCAATACCTAGCTTATCTAAAATAGAACCTATATCATAAGGATGAATATCGCCCACATTAAAAGAAACAACAGCTGTCTTGTATTCCGAAGTGCCATAAATGGTAAGGTTATCTATCTCAAGTAATTTTTGAGTTGCATAATCCAACAACTCATTTTCGTAAGATGCAATAGCATCAAAACCAATAGAGTTCATATAATCTAAAGCAACTCCAGTAGCAATCCCTCCACAAATATTGGGCGTACCTGCTTCAAATTTATGTGGCAATCCAGCGTAGGTAGTTTTCTCAAAAGTAACGGTTTCTATCATCTCCCCTCCTCCTTGATATGGAGGTAGTTTTTCTAACCACTTTTGCTTCCCGTAAAGTATTCCTACTCCTGTAGGACCACATAATTTATGTGCAGAACAAACATAAAAATCAGCATCTAATGCTTGTACATCTGGTTTTATATGTGGTGTTGCTTGTGCACCATCTATAAGCACTGCAGCATCTACTTCGTGAGCTTTGGCAATAATTGTTTCTATATCATTTACTGTACCCAATGCATTAGACACGTGAGTTGTAAAAACAAGTTTTGTTTTTTGAGATAGCGCTTTCGCGAAAGCGTCCATATCCAACTCCCCACTAGGAGTCATAGGGATTACTTTTAAGGAAGCTCCCGTTTTCTTGCATAGCATTTGCCAAGGAACAATATTACTGTGATGCTCTAAAGCAGAAACCACCACCTCATCACCTTCTTGAATGAGCGTCTGAAAACTGCTTGCAACTAGGTTAATACTCTCCGTAGTTCCTGCAGTAAGAATAATCTCATACGGTTGGGCAGCATTAAAATGTTGTTGAATTTTAATTCTAGCTTGCTCATAGGCATCTGTAGCCTCCTGACTTAAGCTATGTACCCCTCGATGAATATTTGCATTGTAATTAGAATAATAATCTACAATAGCATCTATTACTATCTGAGGGGTTTGAGACGTTGCCGCATTATCAAAATAGACCAAAGGCTTACCATTAACTTCTCGTTTTAAAATAGGAAAGTCTTGACGTATTTTTTGGATATCTAACATTACAATGTGTTTATAACAAATATACAATTTGCTGTTTTGATATGCACAGAGATAAAGAGGCTCTTAACAAAAAAATCCGCTCTGTAACAAAGCGGATTTTTAATTTTATACTGATATAACTTTATAAGGCAAAGCCTACATTTACGCCTAGCTTTTTTGCTATTTGTTTTGTTATACGTTCTTTAAGCTCTGGTATTCTTACACTATCTAACACCGTGTTAGCAAAAGCATACATAAGTAACGCTCTAGCTTCTTTTTTAGGGATTCCTCGTGATTGTAAATAGAACAACGCATCTTCATCTAACTGCCCTATCGTACACCCGTGAGAGCAACGTACATCGTCTGCAAAAATCTCTAATTGAGGTTTTGAGTTTATAGTTGCTTTATCATCTATTAATATGTTATTATTAGACTGATACGCATTTGTCTTTTGAGCAATCTTATCTACGTATACCTTCCCGTTAAACACACCTGTTGAACTATCATCATAAATTCCTTTATAATCTTGATGACTCTCACAGTTAGGCTGTGCGTGATGTACTAAGGTATTATGATCTACGTGCTGCTTATCTCCTATAATAGTAACTCCTTTAAGAATACTATCTATATGCTCTCCTTTTTGGTAAAAGTTAAGGTTATTTCGCGTAAGCTTACCTCCTAAAGAAAATGTATGAACACTTACAATAGTATCATCATATTGGTCTACATACGTATTATCTATAAGAGATGCTTCTGGAGTATCATTTTGAATCTTATAGTAATCTACATTAGCTCTTTTGTCTGCAAAAATCTCTGTTACACTATTTGTTAAAACAGGGTTTTTAGTAAGACTCTGATGACGCTCTATAATTTGCACTTCTGTATTCTCACCTGCAACAACTAAGTTACGGGGCTGTAGCATTGTAGCAGCTTCATTACCAGTAGAAAAATATATAATCTCAATAGGTTTATCTGCAACTTTATTAGATGGGATATTAATATAGGCTCCTTCGTTAGTAAAAGCTGTATTAAGACTTACTAAGCTTTCTTTAGGTGCTATCTTATTAAAATAAACATCTATAACAGCTTTGTATTGCGACTTTGTAAGCGCACTACGCATTGTACAAACATCTATCCCAGCATGTGTAGTCTCACTTAAATGACTACTAAATACACCATCTATAAAAACTATTTTATAGGTGTCTAAACTGTGTAAAAAGTAAGGCTTTATATCCTTATAATCTAGCCCTGCTTCCCCTGTAGGGAATAGACTATAATCTGGTTTTGTTACTTTATTAAGAGATGTATACTTCCAAGATTCATCCTTTTTAGTGGGAAAACCAACTTCTTCAAATTCCTTTATCGCTTGATTTCGTAAATCATAAATAGGACTGTTTGGGTCTAAACTTTCCTGAAATACGATATGCGAACTAATCAATTTTTCTTTTAATGACATAGCAAGATTTGTTTAAACTAGTTCTGCTTTAATCCAATCGTATCCTTTTTCTTCTAGCTCTAAAGCAAGCTCTTTTCCTCCTGTTTTCACAATCTTACCATTTACAAGTACGTGTACTACATCTGGTACGATATACTCTAATAATCTTTGGTAATGAGTAATAAGAAGAACTGCATTGTTTTCGTTACGAAGCTTATTAACTCCATTTGCCACAATACGAAGCGCATCAATATCTAAACCTGAATCTGTTTCATCTAGTATAGACAATTTAGGCTCTAACATTGCCATTTGAAAAATCTCGTTACGCTTCTTTTCTCCTCCAGAAAATCCTTCATTAAGAGATCTAGATAAAAACTTACGGTCAATCTCTAAAAGCTCAGACTTCTCTCTTATCATTTTAAGCATATCGCTTGCAGGCATATCTTCTAAACCTCTTGCTTTACGAGATTCATTAATAGCTGTTTTGATAAAGTTTGTTACCGTTACTCCTGGAATCTCTACTGGGTATTGGAACGATAAAAATACTCCTTCGTGAGCACGCTCCTCTGGATCCATTTCTAAAATAGAGGTGCCGTTAAGCTCAATATCTCCTCCAGAAACTTCATACTCTTCTTTTCCTGCGATAACAGATGACAAAGTACTCTTTCCAGAACCATTAGGTCCCATAATAGCATGTACTTCTCCTGCTTTTATCTCAAGGTTAATTCCTTTAAGAATTTCTAATTCTTCTATCCCTGCACGTAGGTTGTTTATTTTTAACATAATTCTAATTAATTAGACGTTTGAGCGCTCTCTATTTTTACAGAACCTTTGCTTGTAGGTTCTTTGATTTCTAATATTCCTTTTATTGTAACAACATTATCCCAACCTTCAGCTCCTTTTGCTTTAGGGTTAATAACTCCATTAATAATTACAGGGACCATATCAAACTGGTCTCTTTTTTTATTTTCTACCTGAGATGCAAGCTCGTGCATCTTCTCATCAATCTTTACTCCGTAAATAAAGTCTCTACCTTTTAATACAGCTGCATCATCTAGGAAGATAAACTCTCCTCTTATGGTTTGACTAAAATCTTTAGGCTCGTGTTGTATGATAACTTTTGCATTTTTTTCTTTAGCAAAGGCTTCAAAGGCTTCAAAACTCTTTTTTGTTTCTTCTACACTAGTATTAAAGCTAGGAACCACTTTGTTCTCACGATTTTCATTAAAGTGATATAAATCGCCAGAAAGTAATACTGGCCCTTCTTGGGTAAGATCTACAAATAAAGCAGAGTGTCCAGGCGTATGCCCAGGCATAAATTTTATAACTACTGTACCATCTCCAAAAACATCGTGATCTCCATTTAAAATTTGGATTTTACTTAATTTCTTAATCGCATTAAATTGGCGAGGGTTGTTTTTTTGAGTCTCCTCAGATTTAACATACGTATACTCTTTTTCTTGCACTAACCAGGTAGCTCCGGTAAAAGCATAAGCACCTCCCGTATGATCAGTATGGGTATGAGAAAATGACACATAATCAATATCTGAGATAGCTATCCCTAATGCTCTTAATTGATTTGCTATACTCACTTTTCTAGAAAAAGTAAAGTTCCCATCTGGAGAAGTTTGTGGTTCTTTCCCTGCTAATCCATTAGATACTCCTGTATCCCAAATTAACGTCCCTTTAGGATGATCTATTACATAATAACTATTTGCAAACTGTTTTGATTCTCCTTCATACAAATCTCCCTGAGAAAAAATTTGCAAATTATTTACTTGTATTGTACCTCCATCCAGTCTATACATCGTGACTTGAGGTTTCTTAGTTTCAGATGTTCCCTTTTGCTCTTTTTTACAAGACAGTAAAAGAGTAGAGATTAACAATGTTATTACAATTCTATTCATGACTTAAATAATAGCTTTATTAAAAATGAACTATCGTTTTTACCCAACAGATCCTTCTAAACTTATTTCTAATAATTTTTGCGCCTCTACAGCAAACTCCATAGGTAACTTATTGAGTACTTCTTTACTAAAACCATTTACAATAAGTGCTATTGCCTTTTCTGTATCTATACCACGCTGATTGCAATAGAATATTTGATCTTCTCCAATCTTACTTGTAGTTGCCTCATGCTCTATCTGAGCAGTTTTGTTTTTTGCCTCTATATAAGGAAAGGTGTGTGCCCCACACTCATTACCCATTAATAAACTATCACATTGTGAGAAATTACGTGCATTCTCTGCGCGACTTCCTACATGTACTAGACCTCGATAAGAGTTTTGCGACTTTCCTGCAGAAATACCTTTAGAGATAATGGTACTCTTAGTGTTTTTCCCTAAGTGTATCATTTTTGTACCTGTATCTGCTTGCTGGTAATTATTAGTTACTGCAATTGAGTAAAACTCTCCTATTGCATTATCTCCTTTTAATATACAAGAAGGGTATTTCCAAGTTACAGCAGATCCTGTTTCTACTTGTGTCCATGATATTTTTGAGTTTTTCTCACAAATACCACGTTTAGTTACAAAATTGTAAACCCCACCTTTTCCTTCTGCATTACCTGGAAACCAGTTTTGTACTGTAGAGTATTTAATCTCTGCATCATCTAAAGCAATAAGCTCTACAACAGCTGCATGAAGTTGATTCTCATCACGACTAGGAGCTGTACATCCTTCTAGATAACTTACATAACTACCTTCGTCTGCAATAACAAGTGTTCTTTCAAACTGCCCTGTTCCTCCTTCATTAATCCTAAAATAAGTAGAAAGCTCCATCGGACAACGTACTCCTTTTGGAATATAACAGAAAGACCCATCAGAAAACACAGCACTGTTTAATGCCGCATAAAAGTTGTCTTTTTTAGGCACTACAGAACCAATGTATTTTTTCACCAATTCTGGATGCTCTTGTATCGCTTCTGAGATAGGCATAAAAATAATCCCTTTCTCAGCAAGCGTATCTTTAAAAGTAGTTGCCACAGAAACAGAATCTACCACAATATCCATAGCGATATTGTTCATTCGTTTTTGCTCATCTAAAGAAATTCCTAACTTTTTATACATAGCTAGTAAATCTGGATCTACATCATCTAATGTTTTATTAGGGTCTACCGCTACAGGAGCTGAGTAATAGGCAATGGATTGAAAGTCTGGCTTTTCGTAGTTTACATTAGCCCACTCTGGTTCTTCCATAGACTCCCATATTCTAAACGCATCTAGACGCCACTCTGTCATCCACTCTGGTTCATTTTTTTTCTTAGAAATTGCTCGTACAATATCTTCATTTAAACCTATAGGAAATGTTTCCGACTCAATATCGGTATAAAAACCATATTCATATTCTTTGGTTTTTAATTCTTCCCTTAAATCATCTTCAGTATATGCCATGATATATTTTTTCTAGCTAGTTTACGCCTTCGCGAAAGCATATTTTTTTTTAAAGTGAAAAGCTTTCTCCACAACCACAGGTACGCTGTGCGTTGGGATTGTTAAACACAAATCCTTTACCGTTAAGTCCCCCACTATATTCTAGAGTGGTCCCTATAAGGTATAGAAAACTCTTTTTATCTACTATTAACTTCACGTCATTATCCTCAAAAACCTTGTCATCATCAGCATGAGACTTATCAAACTTAAGCTCGTATGAAAGACCACTACATCCCCCACTAGTGACACCTACGCGCACATAGTCTGTAGCGATATCATAACCATCTTCTTGCATAAGAGATGCTACTTTTATTTTTGCTTCTGGACTAACTGAAATCATAGTATTTATTAATATGGTGCAAATATAAGGCTTAGGTCTTATTGTTTAAGCATTCCTAACATTATTCTAACAGATAGTTGTATAGCAAATTTTTATAGAAAAAAGCAGCTTAGTCTTTGATAAAATGCTTGACGAGCTTATTATTGTTATCATTAAGCACAAGAAAGTACATTCCTTGAGGTAAGGTGTTTATACTTATTGTAATCGTTGATCCTGCAGCAGCAACAGGAGCAAGTAACTCGTCAGGCACAAAACTGTTGCATATTCCATTACCTTCTACCTGACCTCTGTTGTCATCAATTAAAATAGATAAACTTGGGAATCCTTCTTGATCTTCTTCATTAGGAATAGGAAAACTCGATCCAGGAATAATTAAACTTGTTAAAAACCAAGTTCTATTGAGTTTTTCTTGAGCAAATAGTGTTAGAT
>CAZJRA010000077.1:0-6858 GCA_964548335.1 uncultured Flavobacteriaceae bacterium
TTTTTTACGATGCAATTGATATCGTAGAAGAAAAGAAAACAGATGACGAAAAAACATCTCTAGAGGTGTGGAAAGATGCATTATCCAATGTAATGCCACACGTAGAGGTTCGTAGTCGTAGAGTAGGAGGGGCAACTTTCCAAATCCCTATGCAAATCCGTCCAGATCGTAAGATCTCAACTGCTATGAAGTGGTTAATCGGATATGCAAGAAAAAGAAATGAAAAATCGATGGCTTCTAAGCTTGCTGCAGAGATTCTTGCAGCATCAAAAGAAGAAGGAGCAGCTGTTAAAAAGCGTACTGATACGCACAAGATGGCAGAAGCAAATAAAGCATTTTCACATTTTAGATTCTAAGAAATGGCAAGAGATTTAAAATTCACTAGAAATATTGGTATTGCTGCTCATATTGATGCAGGTAAAACCACTACAACAGAACGTATTCTTTATTATACAGGAGTTAGTCATAAAATAGGTGAAGTACACGATGGTGCTGCAACTATGGACTGGATGGAGCAAGAACAAGAGCGTGGAATTACTATTACCTCTGCTGCTACAACCTGTGAGTGGAAGTTTCCAACTGAAAACGGACAAGCTGTTGCAGATACAAAAGGATATCACTTTAATATTATTGATACTCCTGGTCACGTTGATTTTACTGTAGAGGTAAATAGATCTTTACGTGTACTTGATGGATTAGTATTCTTATTTAGTGCGGTTGATGGTGTTGAACCACAATCTGAAACTAACTGGAGGCTAGCAGATAATTACAAAGTGCCACGTATTGGGTTTGTAAATAAAATGGATCGTCAAGGGTCTAATTTCTTAGAAGTTTGTCAGCAAGTAAAAGATATGTTAGGTTCTAATGCAGTGCCTATTGTATTAAATATTGGTGATGAAGAAGATTTTAAAGGTATCGTAGACTTAGTTAAGAATCGTGCTATTGTATGGCATGAGGAAGGAATGGGGTCAACATTTGATGTAATCGATATTCCTGAAGATCTTAAGGAGGAAGCTAAAATTCTTCGTGGTAAACTTATTGAAGAAGTTGCTGCTTATGATGAGAACTTACTTGAGAAATATATGGAGGATGAAAACTCTATTACAGAAGAAGAAGTGCATGCTGCGCTTCGTGCTGCTGTGATGGATATGTCTATCATTCCAATGATTTGTGGGTCAGCATTTAAAAACAAAGGAGTTCAATTCCTTTTAGATGCCGTATGTCGTTACTTGCCTTCTCCTACAGATAAAGAAGGTATTGTAGGGGTGAATCCTAATACAGATAAAGAAGAATTACGTAAGCCAGATGTAAAGGAGCCTTTTGCTGCTTTAGCATTTAAGATTGCTACAGATCCTTTTGTAGGACGTTTAGCATTCTTTAGAGCATATTCAGGTCGTTTAGATGCTGGTTCTTATGTTTTAAATAATCGTTCTGGTAAGAAAGAGCGTATCTCACGTATCTATCAAATGCATGCTAACAAGCAAAATGCAATTGACTTTATAGAAGCTGGAGATATTGGAGCTGCTGTTGGATTTAAATCTATAAAAACAGGAGATACACTTTCTGATCAGGCACATCCTATTGTATTGGAGTCTATGGATTTTCCAGATCCAGTAATAGGTATCGCTGTAGAGCCTAAAACAAAGGCAGACGTAGATAAATTAGGATTAGGATTAGCTAAATTAGCTGAAGAAGATCCAACATTTACAGTTCGTTCTGACGAGGCTTCTGGACAGACTATTATTTCTGGAATGGGAGAGCTTCACTTAGATGTAATTGTAGATCGTCTAAAACGTGAGTTTAAAGTAGAAGTAAGTCAGGGACAACCACAGGTTGAGTATAAAGAGGCTATTACAGCTTCTGCAGATCACAGAGAAACTTACAAAAAACAATCTGGAGGTCGTGGTAAATTTGCAGATATTGTATTTACTATTGAGCCAGCAGATGAAGGTGTTGTAGGTCTACAGTTTGAGTCTGTAATTAAAGGTGGTAACGTTCCTAAGGAATTTATCCCTTCAATTGAGAAAGGATTTAAAATGGCAATGATAAACGGGCCATTAGCTGGGTACGAAGTTGATGCAATGAAAGTTACTTTAAAGGATGGGTCTTACCACGATGTGGATTCTGACCAATTATCTTTTGAGCTTGCTGCAAAACTTGGATTTAAAAACTCTGCAAAAGCTGCAAAAGCAGTGATTATGGAGCCTATTATGAAACTTGAGGTAATTACTCCTGAAGAAAATATGGGTGATATAGTAGGAGATCTTAACCGTCGTCGTGGTCAAGTATCAGATATGGGAGATCGTGCAGGTGCTAAAACTGTAAAAGCTACAGTGCCACTTTCAGAAATGTTTGGATATGTAACAACCTTACGTACTCTTTCTTCTGGACGTGCGACTTCAACTATGGAATTTTCTCACTATGCAGAAACACCTTCTAGTATTTCAGAAGAGGTTATTGCAGCGGCAAAAGGAACAAACTAATATACTAAGGACATGAGTCAAAAAATAAGAATTAAACTAAAGTCTTACGATTATAACTTAGTAGATAAGTCTGCTGAAAAAATTGTAAAAACAGTTAAAACAACAGGTGCTGTGGTAACAGGTCCAATACCTTTACCTACACATAAGAAAATATTTACAGTACTTCGTTCACCACACGTAAACAAAAAGTCTAGAGAGCAATTTCAATTAAGCTCTTACAAAAGACTGCTTGATATTTATTCTTCTTCATCAAAAACTATTGATGCTTTAATGAAGTTAGAGTTACCTAGTGGAGTAGAAGTAGAGATCAAAGTGTGATGCTTTAATTATATTTTCAAAAAGTTAAGAGGTCGTTTAAGTTATTTTAAACGACCTTTTTGTTTATGGATGTTTTACTTCTTCTGAATTATTCTCTTTGTTATTTGAGTTAAATCAACTTTTTTATAGATCAGTTGAAAAATAAATCTAAAAGAGTTTTTTATTACGAAGTAATTCCTTAGTTTTGCATCCACTAAAAATCTTGGTTTACTAAGGTTTGACATGTCCTGAGCTGCGAGCGAGGGAAAAACGGAAAAAATACATTCAGGATTGAAAGTATTTGATCCTGTTTTTTTTGATAAGAGTTTAATAATTAATTATAAATAATATGTCTGGGTTAATCGGAAAGAAAGTAGGGATGACTAGCATCTTTGACGAGAGCGGGAAGAATATTCCTTGTACCGTTATAGAAGCAGGTCCTTGCGTAGTTACCCAAGTCAGAACCAAAGAAACTGACGGGTATGAAGCCCTTCAACTTGGTTTCGATGACGCAAAAAAGGCAAACAAAGCTGCTAGCGGTCACGCTAAAAAAGCAGGTACGGTTGCAAAACGCAAAGTTGTCGAGTTCCAGGGATTTGAAGGAGAATTTAAATTAGGAGACGCGATCACTGTAGCGCACTTTGAAGAAGGTGAGTTTGTAGATGTATCTGGTACTTCAAAAGGTAAAGGTTTTCAAGGAGTTGTAAAACGCCATGGCTTTGCTGGGGTGGGGCAAGCAACTCACGGTCAACATAACCGTTTGAGAGCACCTGGTTCAATTGGAGCAGCGTCATATCCTGCAAGAGTATTTAAAGGAATGCGTATGGCAGGTCGTATGGGTGGAGATCAAGTGAAAGTGCAAAATTTAAGAGTTTTAAAAGTAGTGGCTGAGAAGAACCTGCTTGTGGTAAAAGGAGCAATTCCTGGTCACAAAAACGCTTACGTAATCATTGAGAAATAATGAAAGTAGCTGTTGTAGATAATAAAGGAAAAGAAACAGGTAGAAAGGCAGACCTTTCTGATGCTGTTTTTGGTATAGAGCCTAATAATCATGCAGTGTACTTAGATGTTAAGCAATATCTTGCTAATCAACGTCAAGGAACGCATAAGGCTAAAGAAAGAGCTGAGATCGCAGGGTCTACTCGTAAAATCAAAAAGCAAAAAGGAACTGGTACTGCTCGTGCGGGTAGTATTAAGTCTGGAGTTTTTAAAGGTGGGGGTAGAATGTTCGGTCCTAGACCAAGAAATTATTCGTTTAAGTTAAATAAAGGATTAAAGAGATTAGCACGTCGTTCTGCGCTTTCTATGAAAGCTAGCGATAATGCAATAACTGTAGTTGAAGATTTTAATTTAGAGGCTCCAAAAACTAAAGATTTTATCAATGTTCTTAAGGCTTTAGGTCTTGAGGGTAAGAAGTCTTTAATGGTATTGGGAGAGTCAAATAATAACGTATATTTGTCGTCACGCAATTTAAAAACCGCCGAGGTTTTAACAATCTCGGAATTAAGTACTTACAAGATTATGAATGCTAATAATGTTGTATTTCTTGAAGGTTCTTTAGAGGGTGTGGAAGCAAATCTAGCTAAATAAGACATCATGAGTATTTTAATAAAACCTGTGATTACAGAAAAAGCAACAATGGATAGTGAGGTGAATAATCGTTATACATTTGAGGTTGCTAAAACATCGAACAAGGTTGAAATTAAGAAAGCAGTTGAGGCTGTTTATGGTGTTTCAGTTGAGAAAGTTCGTACAATTAATGTCCGTCCAAATCGCAAATCTCGTTATACGAAATCTGGGGTTATTACTGGTAAAACAAATGCTATTAAAAAAGCAATTGTACAGGTGGCGGAAGGTGATACAATAGATTTTTATAACAACATTTAAGAACAGGAAATGTCAGTAAGAAAATTAAAACCTATCACTCCTGGGCAGCGATTTAGAGTTGTAAATGGTTTCGACCAGATTACGACTGATAAGCCGGAAAAAAGCCTTTTGGCTCCGATAAAGCGCTCTGGAGGTAGAAACAATACGGGTAAGATGACTATTCGCCAAGTAGGTGGTGGGCATAAGAGAAGATACCGTATAATCGATTTTAAGCGTAGCAAGACTGGAGTTCCAGCAACTGTTGCGTCTATTCAATACGATCCAAATAGAACAGCATTTATTGCATTGCTTAATTACCAAGATGGTGAAAAAGCTTATGTAATTGCTCAAAATGGACTTCAAGTAGGGCAAAATATTGTTTCTGGAGCTAATGTGGCGCCAGAGATAGGAAATGCAATGCCTTTGTCAGATATCCCATTAGGGACAATAATCTCTTGTATAGAGTTACGCCCAGGTCAAGGAGCTGTTATGGCTCGTAGTGCTGGTTCGTTTGCTCAATTAATGGCAAGAGATGGTAAGTTTGCTACTGTAAAATTGCCGTCAGGTGAGACAAGATTAATTCTTGCTACTTGTATGGCTACAATAGGAGCTGTATCTAACAGTGATCACCAATTATTAGTTTCTGGTAAAGCAGGAAGAAGTCGTTGGTTAGGTCGTCGTCCGCGTGTACGTCCAGTAGTGATGAACCCTGTTGATCACCCAATGGGTGGTGGAGAAGGGAAGTCTTCTGGAGGACATCCGCGTAATAGAAATGGTGTGCCTGCTAAGGGTTATAGAACACGTTCTAAGACGAAAGCGAGTAATAAGTATATTGTAGAACGTAGAAAGAAATAATTAAGATATGGCACGTTCATTAAAAAAAGGACCTTACGTTCACTATAAATTAGAGAAGAAAGTTACTGCAAATGTGGAGGGGAATAAAAAGACAGTGATCAAAACTTGGTCAAGAGCTTCTATGATTACTCCAGATTTCGTAGGTCAAACAATAGCAGTACATAACGGAAGACAGTTTGTTCCGGTATATGTGACAGAAAACATGGTAGGTCATAAGTTAGGTGAATTTTCGCCTACACGTTCTTACCGTGGTCACGGAGCAGATAAGAAAAATAAAGGTAAAAAATAACAGAAGTCATGGGAGTTCGTAAAAGAGAAACAGCAGAAGCTCGCAAAGCAGCCAATAAAAAGGTCGCTTTCGCGAAATTGAATAACTGCCCGACCTCTCCTCGTAAAATGCGCCTAGTAGCAGATATGATACGTGGAGCAAAAGTGGAGAGAGCACTTCAGTTATTGAAATTTAGTAATAAAGAAGCATCACGTAAAGTTGAAAAATTAGTTCTTTCTGCTATCGCAAATTGGGAAGCAAAAAATGAAGACGCTAGTTTAGAAGATGCAGACTTATTTATTAAGGAAATTAAGGTAGACAGTGGGGCGATGCTTAAGAGATTGCGTCCAGCGCCACAAGGTCGTGCACACAGGATAAGAAAACGCAGCAATCACGTAACAGTCGTGTTAGCAGCAAAAGATAACACACAAAGCAATTAATTAGATGGGACAGAAGACAAATCCAATCGGGAATCGCCTAGGTATTATTAGAGGTTGGGAATCCAACTGGTACGGAGGTAACGACTACGGTGATAAGCTTGCCGAAGACGACAAGATTAGAAGATATATTCACGCTCGTTTAAGTAAAGCTAGTGTGTCTAGAGTAATTATTGAGCGTACGCTTAAACTTGTAACCGTTACTATCACTACAGCTAGGCCTGGTATTATTATCGGAAAAGCTGGTCAAGAGGTAGATAAGTTAAAAGAAGAGCTTAAGAAGATTACATCTAAAGAAGTACAGATTAATATTCACGAGATTAAGCGCCCAGAATTAGATGCCCATTTAGTGGGAGCTAGTGTTGCTCGTCAGATAGAAGGACGTATCTCCTTTAGACGCGCAATTAAGATGGCAATTGCAGCAGCAATGCGTATGAATTGTGAGGGTATTAAAATCCAGATTTCTGGACGTTTGAACGGAGCTGAAATGGCGCGTTCTGAGTCTTACAAAGATGGACGTATTCCTTTATCAACATTTAGAGCCGACATAGATTATGCTTTGGTAGAAGCGCATACGACTTACGGTCGTTTGGGTATCAAAGTGTGGATTATGAAAGGTGAAGTATATGGCAAAAGAGAACTTTCTCCATTA
>CAZJRA010000078.1:0-6817 GCA_964548335.1 uncultured Flavobacteriaceae bacterium
TTCAACAGGTTTTTTCTTATCATCAGAAAGCTTATCACCAAATTCTTTTAACTGCTTTTCTGTTTGGAAAATCATTGCATCTGCTTCATTAATCTTATCTGCTGTTTCCTTAGCTTTCTTATCTGCATCTGCATTAGCCTCTGCCTCTGCTTTCATCTTTGCAATTTCATCTTCAGAAAGTCCAGAAGAAGCTTCAATACGGATATCCTGAGATTTACCTGTAGCTTTATCTACCGCACTTACTTTAATGATACCATTCGCATCTATATCAAAAGTCACTTCAATCTGAGGTACACCTCTTTGTGCTGGTGGAATATCTGTTAACTGAAAACGTCCTATTGTTTTATTATCCGCTGCCATAGCACGCTCTCCCTGTAGTACGTGTATATCAACACTTGGTTGATTATCTGCCGCTGTAGAGAATACTTGTGACTTTTTAGTAGGAATCGTAGTGTTAGACTCTATAAGCTTTGTAAATACATTACCCATAGTCTCAATTCCTAAAGAAAGTGGCGTTACATCTAAAAGTAATACGTCTTTTACATCTCCTGTAAGTACCCCTCCTTGAATAGCAGCTCCTACAGCTACTACCTCATCTGGGTTTACTCCTTTAGAAGGTGATTTTCCAAAGAATTTCTCTACTGCTTCTTGTACTGCTGGGATACGAGTAGACCCTCCTACAAGGATAATCTCATCTATATCTCCTGTACTTAAACCTGCAGACTTAAGTGCAGACTGACAAGGCTCTATTGTTCTCTTTACAAGGTCATCTATAAGCGCTTCAAACTTTGCACGACTTAATGTACGTACTAAGTGTTTTGGTCCAGAAGCTGTAGCCGTAACATACGGTAAGTTAATTTCTGTTTGTGTAGAAGATGAAAGCTCAATTTTTGCTTTCTCTGCAGCTTCCTTAAGACGTTGTAAAGCCATTGGGTCTTTACGAAGGTCCATATCTTCATCTGCAATAAACTCTTCTGCTAACCAATTAATTATCTTTTGGTCTACATCGTCTCCTCCTAAGTGCGTATCTCCATCTGTAGCAAGAACTTCAAAAACACCGTCTCCTAACTCTAGGATAGATACATCGTGAGTTCCTCCTCCAAAGTCAAATACTACAATCTTTTGGTCTGTATCTTTTTTATCAAGACCGTACGCAAGTGCTGCTGCTGTAGGTTCATTAATAATACGCTCTACTTTAAGACCTGCTATTTCTCCTGCTTCTTTAGTAGCCTGACGTTGCGAATCATTAAAGTATGCTGGTACTGTAATTACAGCACGAGTTACATCTTGACCTAAGTAATCTTCTGCTGTTTTCTTCATTTTCTGAAGTGTCATTGCAGATAATTCTTGTGGAGTGTATAGACGTCCATCTATATCTACTCTAGGAGTATCATTATCTCCTTTTACTACTTTATAGGCAGCACGCTCTGCTTCCTTATTAGACTCAGAGTACTTATTACCCATAAAACGCTTTATAGACGCTATGGTTTTAGTTGGATTCGTTACTGCTTGTCTTTTTGCAGGGTCTCCTACTTTAATTTCTCCGCCTTCTACAAAAGCAATAACCGAAGGTGTCGTACGTTTACCCTCTGCATTAGGAATTACTGTAGGTTCGTTTCCTTCCATTACAGCAACACAAGAGTTAGTAGTTCCTAAATCTATACCTATTATTTTACTCATTATATATTGTATTAAGTGTTATTCTATTTTTTTAAACACTCTCAAAAAGTCAATCTTTATGCCATTATATAATGACTGACATGCTGACAGCTACTCTCTTATTCAAAACATTCTACTCCTATGAAAGAACATAAATTTTTCAAAAAGCAACCTTTAATTAATAAAAAAGCTCTTTTAAAAGTCTGCCTTTAATAAGATTCTTACTTTTTTGGATATGACAGGCTGTCTTTTTTATACATTCGTTTTTTAGACTAGGTTTATGATTTTGCAAAAGAACATTTAGCTATTTTAACAACAGACCCATTTATACAGTGACTATTCAACAAAAATCATCTTTCCTTCTTAAATCCTATGGAAATTTATGGTTGTTGTATATAGCCTTTAGTATTCTTATTTCCATTATAACTTATTGGTTTCCTAATATCATTGACTCTCAATACAAGCAAACTGATATTATAGAAATGGCGAAGTCTAATCCTTTTCAACTTTTTATGCTAGCTTGTATACTTGCGCCTATCGTAGAAGAGATGATGTTTAGAACTCTTATTAAACCGAGTCATTCTGACCTTATCTTATTTGTGTGTTCTTGGATTATTTTTATAGGAGGAGCATTTTTTTCAAATACTTTATACTGGTTCTTAAAATTTATATTTTCATTAATCTTATTGTATTCGTTACATACCATTTTAAAACAGCTTATTCCAGAAGAACAAACAGTTAAGCTACGCAACATACTATCACAATTTACTTTGCCTATACTCATTATAAGTGCTATTATTTTTGGGCTTGTACATATAAGCAATTATGTGACCGACGTTACTTTTAATATTCACTTACTCATTCTAGTCATCCCACAAATTATTGCCGGTTTTGTATTAGGAATAGTAAAGAAGAAAAATAAAAATCTTGCTTGGCCTATAGGTCTCCATTTTATGAATAATATTGTTCCGGTTACTATTATTATTTTAGGAAATCCTCTTTCTTAAGAGTTTTGATTACGATAGCACACTATTTTTTTACTGATTCCTATTTTAGAACATTGTAAAAAGAATTACATTTGATATAAGGGCGTATAAGCTGATACTATATGCACTGCAAATAAAGTAAGAAGTATGACCAAACAAATAGAATGTATTTCTGTTTTTGATATGCTCAAAATAGGCGTTGGCCCTTCTAGTTCACATACATTAGGACCTTGGAGAGCTGCTAGGAGATTTATTAAAAAACTTAAAGAAGAAAACTTATTTGAACACGTTCAAACTGTAAAGGTAGACCTATACGGGTCTTTATCATTAACAGGCATTGGTCACGCAACAGATATTGCCGTTATGATGGGGCTTAAAGGAGAAGACCCACAAACGTGTAGTATAGACAATATTCCCGTAGAAGTTGAAAATACAAAACTCTTTAAAAGGCTCAACTTAAATGGAGAGCATATGATTGATTTTGATCCTGAGTCACAAATCATTTTTCATAAAGAGTTCCTCCCTTTTCACCCTAACGGTATTACTTTTCGCGCAAGCGTAAAAGATAAAGAGATAGAAGAAACCTTTTACTCTATAGGGGGTGGTTTTGTAATACAAGAAGAACGAAAGAGAGCTGAGAAAAAAGCAGGTCAGTTTGATTGTTTTCCTCGACCAGTATCTCAGGCAACAGATTTATTAGCATACGCAAAAAACGAAGGGAAACCTATTTCTCAAATTGTTTTAGAAAATGAGCTCTATCTCTCTTCAGAAGAGGATATAGATCGCAGGATGGCTCAAATATGGGATGTTATGCTAGACTCTATGTATGTAGGTTGTCATACCGAAGGCTTCTTGCCAGGAGGCTTAAACGTAAGACGTCGTGCATTTGACACGCATAAAAAGCTTATTAAAGAGGCTACTTATACCGATAAATACGAATGGCTAGAAGCCATACGAGAGACAGAAGTACACTTTCGTGAAATATTAAAATGGGTATCTACTTTTGCTTTAGCGGTTAATGAAGTAAACGCATCACTAGGGAGAGTGGTTACTGCTCCTACTAATGGGAGTGCAGGGGTTATCCCTACCGTGATGATGTATTATATGGTTATCGAGAATCACGATGCCAATTTTGAAGATATTAAAAAATTTATGCTTGTTGCAGGAGAGATAGGAAGTTTGTTTAAAAAAGGAGCTACTATATCTGCCGCAATGGGAGGTTGCCAAGCAGAGATTGGGGTAAGTAGCGCTATGGCAGCAGCAGGTCTTACCGAATTAATGGGTGGATCTCCAGAACAAGTTCTTATAGCAGCAGAAATAGCGATGGAACATCACCTAGGCCTTACTTGTGACCCAATAGCGGGGCTTGTACAAATTCCTTGTATAGAGCGCAACTCGATGGGGGCTATTAAAGCGATTAATGCTTGCGAAATGGCTTTAGATACAGACCCTGCAAATGCAAAGGTCCCACTCGATAAAGTAATAGAAACGATGTGGCAAACTGCACAGGATATGAACACTAAGTACAAAGAAACCTCCAAAGGAGGTTTAGCTATTAATGTCGCTATGAGCGATTGTTAATTATAATTAAAACTATATCGTTTAATCTTAAAATAAAAAAAGCCCAACTCTTTAGTTAGAGTTGGGCTTCTTCCATCTAAACAAACTTATATTGCAACAATTCCTTGTGTGTTTGTGTCAGGTAAATTTCCAGATTCTTCACCTACTAGTTCTAGTGAAGTACCGTTTATTCTAAAGATACCTATAGTTCCATCTAGTCCATAAAGTTGGTATAGGTATTGTCCATCGTCAGAAATCCACATATCAATCCATCCTTCTGTTACAGCAAATGCATCAGGACCATTATCTGCTCCTCCAACACCTGTTCCTTGAGCTGCTGTTTGGTTTAATAACTCTACAACACCGTTATTAAAGCTGTATGATGCTAGACCTGCTTCGATCGCATTAGATACAAAAAATGTATTTCCATCTGCAGTAAAGTCTAACCAACAAGCTGTTCTTCCTGTATTACCTTCCCCAGAACGAACATCTAAGCTAATAGGAGTTAAGCTACCGTCACCTTGTATTTGCCAAGTACTTACAGAACCATCCTGTAGTGCTGGAAATGCTGGTGGCATACCGTTAGGTTGGAATTCTCTTGCTTCTGTTACTACAACGTAGTTGTTTCCTACAATTTGGAATCCAATTGCAGAAGGTAAGTTTCTTCCTTCTTCATTATCACGTAATGTACTTGTTGCAGCTCCCCAAGCGATATCGCTTAAAAGACCATCTGCTCCTACATTATAAACCGTTATCTCATCTTCACTTCCTGATTCAAGACCTGCTGCTCCAGAGTTAATAGATGCAACAACTAACCAGTTTCCGTCTTCTGATAATTGCACTGCAGATGGACGTATAGGTAAATCTCTTGTAGATCCTGCTATAGGGCTTAATGTTCCATCCTCTAGTAACCAAAAACCAGTTACAGTACCTTGATGACCTGGCTCACCTTGATCTAAAAATGCTGAACGTGTTATATTAGAAACATATACAAGACCTCTAATTCCTTCTGCTTCACGTGGTACAAAAGCAATACTATTAGGACCTATAGCTCCTGTAGGTTGTGGCTCTCCTGCTTGAGTAAGTGAGTAATCCTCATTAATATTAAATGAAGTAATTGTGTTACTTCCTGCATTTACAGCTAATAATGTGCTATTATCTGGAGTTTTTGTTAATGCGTATGCAGAGATTAAAGGATCTAAACCTTCACCTCCATCAAAATCACCTCCAAAGCCATTTGTTGGAAAAGGACCTATAGGTGTTAAAGTCCCATCTGCACTTCTTCCATAAGCAACAACTGTGTTATCGCCTTGTATGGTAGTTCCAGGAACCTGACCATTACCATTAGTCATAGCATATACTGCTCCTACAAAAGAAGTTTCTTCTTCTCCTATTTCAATTACGTTATTATCATCATCATCACTACAAGAAATAGTGAGAAGAGTACCTAGCGACAACATAGACGCTACAAGTTTAAAGTTTTTCATTTTTTAAGTTTTGATTGTTTGTTAAAATTTCTAAGTGACACTTTATAAGAGATTGGCCAAAAACTTATAAAATATCAAAAATCGATTATGTTTAGATATCTGATGCATAGTTTGTATGATTATAAAGCTAAATCTTACACGATTAGACAGAATAAAAAAAATATCTTATTAAAAAGTAACATAGAGATACTGTAAAAACCTATTATATTACAGGTTTACAAGGTTTTATCAAAGTTATCAATAAGTAGTTATTTAACATTTTTTTAACAAAAAACACTTAATTCAAAATGTAAACTGTTTAACATAAAACAACATTCTACCTTCTTCAAAAAAATAAATTCACCATTGTCTCTTAAACTACTTCTATTAATAAATTTAGGATTACTTCCTATTTAATTCATAGAATGAAAAATGAGCTATGACATAGATTCTGCTCTTGTACATTAAATCTGTTATAAAAAGGTTTCTAATTAGTATTTTTGTTTTTCTATAAAAAACAACAAATGTCTGTAGCTAAAAAAGAATACAAGCGTATTACCGTAAAATCCCTTACCGAAATGAAAGCGCGTGGGGAGAAAATATCTATGCTTACTGCATATGATTATACTATGGCAAAAATAGTAGATGGGGCTGGTATTGATGTTATTTTAGTGGGAGACAGTGCCTCTAATGTAATGGCAGGTCATGAAACTACATTACCTATTACACTAGACCAGATGATATATCATGCATCTTCTGTTATAAGAGCAATACACAGAGCATTAATAGTGGTTGACCTTCCTTTTGGAAGTTATCAGAGTGACCCTAAAGAAGCGTTGCGTAGTGCTATACGTATTATGAAAGAGTCTGGAGGACATGCCGTAAAACTAGAAGGGGGTAGAGAAATAAAAGATAGTATAAAGCGTATTCTTCATGCTGGAATCCCAGTAATGGGTCACTTGGGGTTAACTCCACAATCTATTTATAAATTTGGAACCTATACAGTACGCGCCAAAGAAGAGGCTGAAGCAAAAAAACTAAAAGAAGATGCTTTAATGCTAGAAAAGGCCGGGTGCTTTGCACTAGTATTGGAAAAAGTACCTGCTGCTCTTGCAAAAGAAGTTGCAGAAAGTCTTACTATTCCTG
>CAZJRA010000079.1:0-6806 GCA_964548335.1 uncultured Flavobacteriaceae bacterium
GGAATTATACGTCTAATACGTCTTAAATAAAATGATTTGAAAGAAAATGCCTTTGCAAGCATTTCTTTATCTATAGACTTTGTAATTAAGTATCCTGAAATTACAAAAAACACATCAACCCCTACAAACCCTCCAGATATCCACTCTAAATCTCCGTGAAATAAAATTACAAAAATGACAGAAATAGCCCTTAATCCATCTATGTCTGCTCTGTACGAATACGGTTTGCTCATTTTTTTTCACAGTTGAGTTATCTGTATTTCTTTAGTATACTGCAAATATTACCTAGAGAAATAGATATACAATAGTATCTTTTTATAGCGCATAAAGATACTTGTAATCTTACTTTAGATATAATTAAAATTATATTTTTTATGGCTTTCCCTCCTAGGGATAATAGAGCATTAAAAACAAAAAGCGATTAATATAATATTAATCGCTTTTAAATAGAGCTTAGTCCCCCAACTAAGCTTCCATTTTCTCTAATTCTTTATAATTAACCTGAAGTCTACGTAAAAAGATACCGTACACTTTACTGTATATAAACCATAACAGTGCCGAAAAAAGAATGATTGCTACTGCTAACCCTAATAATAATGTAGTTTCACTTATTGTATTAAAAGTATCTGTATTTAGGCTAATAATGAATTTAGTAGTGATGATTGCACCTATAATAAACAAGACAAGGTTTGTAAAAATAAAATGCTTAACCGCTTTACGAGTACGTAATATACTTTTCATTAATTGAGCTGCAGAATCGGTGCTTTTTATACTCTTAAAATTCTTATAAAACTGTATGATAAAATACAATAAGACACTGCCGTGAACCGCAAGAAATATATTTTCAAATAACCTTAACCCACTAGACTCTATATTCAAATCGCTAGAGCTAGGCCCTTTTAAAAAGATAGATAGTAACATCCAGAAAACAAACTCTACAATGCTTATTAAAAATATCCATTTTATAATAGACGACGATTTTTTGAGCAACATAGGATAGATCTCCTGAGCGGTGACCTTGGGAAGTGTGGCTTCTTGCCGCTTCCAGTCTTTTTTTAATAATTCTAATTCATCTACCATGTCCTTATGGGTTTAAGACTTTTTTGAGTTTCCCTTTTACACGTTTCATTTTAACTCGTGCATTCACTTCTGATATACCCAATGTCTGCGAAATCTCTCGATAGCTTTTATCTTCTAGATATAAAAAGATTAATGCCTTATCTATGTCATTTAGGCCTTTTACCGCTGTATACATAAGTTTAAGTTGTTGTTCTATGGTATCATCATATTCTTCTGCAGAAATCCTAAACATTACATTGTCAAAATCTTGTGTTTTTACAGTGCGTTTGGATTTACGATACAATGTTATTGCCGTATTTAAGGCAACACGATACATCCATGTACTAAACTTTGCATCTCCTCTAAATTTTGGAAAAGCACGCCATAATTGGATTGTTATTTCCTGGAATAGATCATTGTGCTGGTCTTGATTATTTGTATATAATCTACATACCTTATGCACAATGTTCTGGTTTTCTTCCAGAAGCATCACAAATTTTTTCTGATTGGTTTTATTCAATGGTTGATTGTTGATTGCACTATAGGTAGTGCAATTAGGAATATTGTTACACTAAAGGCGTATTTTTTTTACAAAAAAAAGTAGTTACTATTATGAGCAACTACTTTTTTATAAAACCGATAAGTTATTCGGGGTTATGCCCATAAATATCGGCATAGAGTTCTTTGTACATTATTTTTATAATCTTTCGGCGTAGCTTCATCGTTGGGGTAAGGTGGCCGTCTTCTATATTCCAAGTATCTGGAGTAAGCCTAAATTGTTTTACTTTCTCCCATTTTGAAAAACTTTCATTTGCATTGTCTATCTCTTCTTGAAAACGTTCTAAAACTAAACGGTTTGTAGTGATATCATCATTTTGTCCAATTTGGATTCCATTCTTCTCAATCCATTCATAAACAAATTCAAAATTAGGTTGAATTAAAGCTGCAGGCATTTTCTCCCCTTCTCCAATAACCATTATTTGTTCTATAAATCGAGATTGCTTTAATCTATTTTCTAATAATTGTGGCGCAACATACTTCCCTCCAGAAGTTTTAAACATTTCTTTTTTACGATCCGTAATTTTCAAGAAACCTTCATTGTCTATTTCTCCTATATCACCCGTATGAAAATAACCATTTTTAAGAACCTCAGCACTTTTTTCTGTATCTTTAAAATACCCCATCATAACATTAGGGCCTTTTATAAGAATCTCACCATCGTGTGCTATTTTAACCTCTACATCTTTTATTAATTTCCCTACAGTACCTATTTTAAATCCTCTATTACGCATATCGTTTACAGAGACTACGGGAGAAGTTTCTGTAAGTCCATATCCTTCCATAATTCCTATTCCAGCAGCAGTAAACACACGTGCTAATCGTGGTTGTAGTGCAGCACTACCAGAAGCAATTACTTTAAGATTACCCCCTAAAGCTTCTTGCCATTTAGAGAATATGAGTTTACGTGCTATAGCTAGCTTACGCTCGTATAACCATCCGTTTTGACCATAAGGCTCGTATGTAAGACCTAGGTTTACAGCCCAGAAAAATAGTTTTTTCTTAATACCTGTAAGATCTGTTCCTTTTGCAATAATCTTATCATATACTTTTTCTAGTAATCTAGGTACGGCTGTCATAATCTCAGGTTGTACCTCTTTTAGGTTGTCTGAAATAGTTTCTAAAGACTCTGCAAAGTAGATAGACACCCCTCTGTATTGATATAAATAAGTGAGCATACGCTCATAGATGTGACAGATAGGTAAAAAGCTTAATGCTTTTATATTATCTCCTTCGGTAGGAAGTCTTTCTGTACTTGAGATTGCATTACTCACAATATTTTTATGAGAAAGCATCACCCCTTTAGGTCTACCTGTAGTTCCTGAGGTATAAATAAGTGTTGCTAGGTCTTCTTCTCGCACTGCCTCTTTTCTAGCTTCTACTTCTTCTTGATTTGATGTGTCTGCCCCTAGATCTAATACTTCTTGCCAGTTTGTACAACTTCCTAGTTGATCAAAAGAGTATATCTTTTTTAAACTAGGTACCTGATCTTTTATGGCTGTGATTTTTTCATACACCTCGGTACAAGAAACAAAAGCATACGTACTCCCTGAGTGATTGAGAACATAGGCATAATCTTCTGCTGAAATTGTGGGGTACATTGGCACATTTTGAGCACCCGTTTGCAAGATTCCTATATCACAGATATGCCATTCTGTTCTGTTGGTAAGAGAGATTACAGCAATCTTATCATTAGGTTGCACTCCTAATCGCAATAAACCTCTACTAATCGTATTAGCCTTATCTATATACTCTTGGGTAGATGTACCTTCCCAGACTCCGTTCCTCTTAGTATTAAGAGCATTGGTTAAAGGGTTTGTCTCTAATTGATAATATGGAAAGTCAAAAAGTCTCGTTACATCTATCATATCCTCGTATTTTAATGTAAAATATGAAAAAGCATTTAATTTTCAATTATAATACCGCAGTTGTATGAGTCTCTATTGAATAATTAACAAAAAGATGAAAGAGAACTTCCTGCAAAAGCAGGGTTCTTAATAACTACTCTTTTATTATTTTAAAACTACGAGTTTCAGTAAGAGACTCTAGGGTAACAAAATAGATTCCTGTTTTTAAATTACTTAAATCTACATTTGTAGTCTCTTTTTGAGTATTCTGTTGGATAATTTCTTGTCCAAGAATAGAGTGAACTGTAATCGAATACTGAGTTTGCTGCGACTGTATCGTTAATGTATTTCTGACCGGATTTGGGTAAATCGCAAACGCTTTCGCGAAAGCGCTATCCCCCACACTTAAATTAGATGGGTTAAGTACATTAATCTGTAGGTCATCAAAATAAAACCCATCTGCTACAACAAAATTATCTGTAACTAATTTAAAACGAGCCGTAATACTCTCCCCTATATATTGATCTAGGTTTACCTCTTCAAAAGTCCAATTTAGGAGTGTCCCATGATATAGTGGTTGTCCTTCTGCCTGATCACTGTTTCCTATCGTGGTTAAGCCTGTACATTGAGGTTCCCAACTCAGACCGTTATCTATAGATATTTCTAACTGCACATAATCAAAATTAGGTTCTATATCAAAACGGGTATAGAAACTAATAGATGCTGCCGTAGCTCCTGTAAGGTCTATATTTTCAGAAATTTGAATACTGCTATTTAGGTTATTCTCATAATCGCCATTAGGGCTATCTGTTATAGAACGACCTGGAGATTGAAAGCTTGCAGCTGTTGTACCCCAATCATTAGATTCAAAATTAACCGTAGCACTATCTCCATTATCTTTAAAAAGAATAGCTGGAGAGCCATAAAAAGAAGTTATACGTTCATTCACATCATACATCCCATTGTTTAGAATAATATCAAACACGATAGGGTCTCCGATAGTTATCTCTGGCGAAAGCGTTATAATAGTAGAATCTGCTTGAGTCTCTAAAGGCGCTAATCCATTTATAGATAGTGCCTCTTCTACATTTGTTATGTTGTCTGATACAGCTTCGATAGTTATTGTAAAATTACCAGTGCCATTCACTCCTATGCGTTGTAAAATATAAGGTACCTCTAGCGCTAACTCATTTCCAGAAAACATTGTTATCTCGGTGCTTAATTTCCCGAAATTGTTAATCATTTGAGCTGCTGTTATGTTCTGATACATCATCTCTTTACAAGTAGCATCAATAAGGCTTGCAGCCGGCCAGAAAGCGGTTCCTATTTCTGGAGTAAAGGCGAGTATACGGTCGTGCGTTCCTACAGTGCCATACATAAAGTCATCACTATCTCCAGCAAAAGGAGAATCTCTTAACGCCTCATACTCATTGCGAGATGTAAGTTCTGCGCCCATTGCTATGTATAATGCTTCATCTGGTGTAGGAATATTTTCATAAGCAAAAGGGTAAAATAACAATCTCCCGTGGGTATGGCTATTAAGAGCTATTATAAAATCGTGTTGCTCTGTAAACCATCTTATCGCTTGATTTTCTATTTCAGAAAATGGTGCTGTTCCATGATAGATTGAAGATGATGGATTAGGTGATGATCCAGGACCTCCCCAAGTCTCGTTGTTAGGATCTCCATTAATATGATAGCTGTAATTTCGGTTATTATCAACGCCACTGCCATTTCTGTTTTTTCGCCAAAACCCACCCCCATCTGGATCTGTTTTTTCGTTATAAAGGTAGCCATCAGGGTTTACTACAGGCACAAAGTATAGCTCTGTGTTATCTACAATAGTTTGTATCTCTGGATCTGTCTCATAATTTTCTAGCAAATACCACATAAAATAAATGTTTTGCATTAGAGACATAGGCTCTCTTGCGTGATGCAAAGAAGTGTATAATACTTCTGGCTCCTCTTCATCTATAGTTGGATTATCACTAATACGTACCCACTTAATACCGTTACCTCCTATAGATGGCGTTACAGCATTATCTGGATTTCCTTCTGTAAGAAAATCACTAATATTTGCCGCCTCACTTATAAGATTAGGAAACAATGTACGCATCTCCGCTAATTCATCTAAAACTTCTTGATACGTAAGGTACCCTCCCATGGAGCCTAGCTTAAAATTTGCTGGAGTTGGATAAGTTGCACCTTGATTAACACAGTCTGCGTTACGAGATACACTAGATTGGTTATCGCGATTTTGCTCTAAAAAATGAGCTTTAAGATCTGGTATAATTACTTCTACGTCAAACCCTACTTGCCGAGCTTGCTCTAGCTCCTGTGTGCTAAATGCAGATAAAACAAAAATGTCCTTCTTATGAAAGCCGTGATCACTATAAATCCCTAAATCTATTAGCCTTTGTAAATTATTTGCTCCATTAAAATAGATTTTTGCACGTTGATATATTGAGTGTGTTTCTTGTGCGTTTAATTGCCCTAGTGATGTACTTAAAATAGCAATAAAACATAGGGGAAGGAATAACAAAAAGCGTCTAAAAGCCATAAAACAAAAATAAAGGTTCCTTTGTTACTTATAGAGCTATGTCTGTTAAATTGTGATAAATTTGGGAGTAGGCTTTGTATTTTTACAGAAGATTTATTACTATGAACATTCTCTATTTACACGGCTTGATGAGCAGCAACCAATCACCCAAAGCGGACTGGCTTCGCTCTAAAGGATGTACAGTATACAGCCCTAAGCTCAACTACAAAGAAGAAGGTAAGACTATCTTCAATGACCTTGAGCTGTTATGTGAGAAAGAGCATATCGCCCTTATTGTCGGGAGCTCGATGGGCGGTCATTTAGCTTTTCATCTGGGCAACAAATACGACATACCGACTTTGCTGTTTAACCCCTCTCTAGCACCCAATGAAATTGACAAGCCAGATGTCAGAGAAGTTGAGAACGATATTGTACTGCATACTGTAGTAATAGGTAAGAATGATGACGTGGTGATACCACAGAATACCCGCAGCTTTTTAAAAGATAGGAAAGTGAACTTCATACACTACTTTGAAGATAATGGTCATCGGACTCCACTAAGTATTTTTCAAAAACATTTTTCTCTACTAATAGAAACCAAAAACACCATTTAAATATTTCTATCTTTACGACGAGTTCCTAAAAGAGGAAAACGATAATAAAATAATGGATTTTAGAAGTTTTTGAGCGCTTCTAGTGCTTATAATGCACCAGTATATATAAAACCCTTAAAAAACAATGCATTACAAGGGTTGCTACCGAGAAAGAGGAATTCATTACGCTACACTCGTTCATCCCTTCAA
>CAZJRA010000080.1:0-6699 GCA_964548335.1 uncultured Flavobacteriaceae bacterium
GTAGCCTCCTATATCAATAAAGAGGGCTCCTTCCTCAATCATTTGCTTAGCCTTAGTAAGAGCCTGATCTACGTGATTATTCTGCCCTCCATCATAAAAGGAGTCAGGCGTAACATTTACTATTCCCATAATTTTAGGAGTAGATAGATCAATAAGTTTTCCGTTGCAATTTATCGTCATCTTTTAAAAAGTAAGTGTTTTTACTAGGCTACTCAAAGATAGGGTTTCAAGAGCTTATTGGAGGGGATAGAAAAAAGAAAAGAATATGTAGTATAGACTATTAACTAGCTATTAAAAGCAAAGAGACAACAATCTCTAAAACAAACTTTAATTACTATTTTCATTACTCAACATTTTAAGCGAAATTTACCCTATCTAATAATTCTTTATGAGCAACACATCTTCTGAGTACGATGCGATAATAAAAAAGTGCAGAGATCTCTTTACTAATAAAATGAAAGACTATGGTAGTGCTTGGCGTATCCTAAGGCTTCCGTCTCTTACAGATCAAATTTTTATTAAAGCACAGCGCATACGTGGTTTGCAGCAAAATGCAGTTCAAAAAGTAGATGAAGGACAGGTGTCTGAATTTATAGGAATCATAAATTACTGTGCGATGGCACTCGTACAATTAGATAAAGGAATCGTAGAGCAACCAGACCTCAATCTAGAAGAAGCTACTACTCTTTACGATTCTAAAATCGCAATTACAAAATCACTCATGATGGATAAAAATCATGACTATGGAGAAGCCTGGAGAGATATGCGCGTTAGTTCTCTTACAGATCTTATTTTACAAAAATTACTGCGAGTAAAACAAATAGAAGACAACAAAGGGAAAACGCTTGTGTCAGAAGGTATAGATGCTAATTATCAAGATATGATTAACTATGCTATTTTTGCTCTTATTCATCTTGGGGAAGCTTCTAAATCGTAATAACATATGAGAATTTTAGTTCAAGTTGCTCGTTTTCTTGTAGGACTGCTCTTTATTTTTAGCGGATTTATAAAACTTAACGACCCTCTTGGTTTTTCTTATAAATTACAAGAGTATTTTGCGCCAGAGGTATTAAATATTGAGTTTTTATCTCCTTACGCCTTACTCCTATCCATCATTTTAGTTATTGCAGAAATACTCTTAGGCATAGCCCTACTTATAGGACATGCAAAAAAGCTCACCTTATGGTTATTGCTCGCAATGATTGGCTTTTTCACCTTCCTTACCTTCTACTCTGCCTATTTTAATAAAGTAACAGATTGTGGTTGTTTTGGAGATGCAATTCCGCTTGTGCCTTGGGAGTCTTTTATAAAAGACCTCATACTTCTCATTCTTATAGTATTTTTATTTTGGAAACATAAGTATATCTATCCCGCTTTCGCAAAAGTACCTCGCACTCTCATTATTTTCATTTCTTTTATAGGATGTATGATGTTTGGATACTACGTACTTATGCACCTTCCCTGGTTAGACTTTAGAGCGTATAAAGAGGGTTCTAATATTGCCCAGAACATGATAATTCCTGAGGATGCGCCAAAGGCGGTGTTTGAGTATGATTGGAAATTCTTAATAAACGGAGAAGAAAAGGTTATAACAACCTCTGGAGCATACCCCAAAGTAACTGGTAAATTTTTAGACTATGAAACCCGCCAAGTGGTGGAAGGGTATGAACCTCCCGTACACGATTTTACAATAGAAAAAGACGATAAGGATTTTACAACTACGTATTTAGAAAAAGAAAACCTACTCGTTATAGTTGCTTACAATCTCTCAAAAACCGAAACACAAGCCTACTATAATATTAGAAAAGCTACTGAAGATGCGATAAGTAATGGATATACCGTAATCGGTCTTACGTCCTCCGATCCAGAAGCAAATGCATCTTTTATAGAAGAGTACAAACTCCCTTTTGAATTTTACTTTACAGACGAAACAGCTCTCAAAACCATAATTAGAGCAAATCCTGGAATAATGAGCCTAGACAAAGGCACTATCTTACAGAAACTACATTGGAATGACGCACAAGATTTAAGATTAGAAAATAAAAGCCTTAAATAGCCTGTACCATGATTTCTTATTTATTGCAAAAAACAGGATATGCTTTACTCACTCTTTTTGGGGTTGTTACTGTTATTTTCTTACTGTTTACTGTACTCCCTGGAGACCCCGCCAAAATGATGCTGGATCAAAATGAAGACCCTAAACAACTACAAAAAATACGTGCTAAGTATGGTTTTGACCAACCTAAAAGTAAGCAGTACTTGTATTACTTAAATGACCTCTCCCCTATCTCGTTTCACACTACCGATCACTCTTCTTATACTTTCTTATCAGAAAAAAAGTATCAGTTTACAAAACTATTTACGATAGGCAATATAACCGTAGCCTCAAAGTATCCTTACTTGCGAGAGAGTTTTCAGAAAACAGGAAAAAAGGTAAGTAGTATTATTTCAGAAACCCTTCCTAACACGATGGTACTCGCCTTAAGTGCCATTGCAATTGCTATTGTATTAGGTGTTTTTTTAGGTATTGTTTCGGCACAAATGAGAGATACTTGGGTAGATAAGCTAATACAAATTGTGAGTACTCTAGGGATGAGTGTCCCTAGTTTTTTTAGTGCAATTCTTTTTGCCTGGTTATTTGGTTATGTTTTACACCAGTATACAAATCTTAATATGACAGGTAGCTTGTATGAGGTAGATGATTTTGGCGAAAGCCGATATATACAATGGAAAAATGTGATCCTTCCTGCTTTTGTCTTGGGCATACGCCCCTTAGCAGTTGTTATACAACTTATGCGCAACTCCTTGTTAGAAGTATACAACCAAGAATATATAAGAACCGCAAAAGCAAAAGGACTTAGCACTTTAAAAATAATAAAAACACACGCCTTAAAAAATGCATTAAACCCTGTAGTAACTGCTATATCTGGTTGGTTTGCCTCTATGCTTGCTGGGGCTATCTTTGTAGAATATATTTTTGGGTGGAATGGATTAGGTAAAGAGATTATAGATGCTCTTAACACCCTAGATCTCCCTGTAATAATGGGAGCCGTTTTAATTATTGCCACTTTATTTGTTTTAATTAATATTGCGGTAGATATTATATATGGTTGGTTAGATCCAAAAATTAGAACTAGCTCTTAAAAAATCATACACAAAGTAAAAGACATAAATACTCCTAAAAGAATCCCATGAGAAAGAATATTGTAGCAGGAAACTGGAAAATGAATAATGATTTATCAGAAACACAACACCTTTTAACTGCCTTAAAAAACGAGACTAATACGGCTAATACACAAGTAATCGTTGCACCTACACATGTAAACCTACACCCTGCTGTACAAAGCTTACAGGGTTCAGACATTACTGTAGCAGCACAAAATATGCACCAGAGTATAAATGGTGCCTATACAGGAGAAGTTTCGGCAGCCATGCTACAAGGTATTGGAGTACATACCGTAATTTTAGGACATAGTGAGCGCAGAGCTTATTTTCACGAAAGTGATACGCTTCTTGCTCAAAAAGTAGATACTGCACTTGCTAATAATATGCAAGTAATCTTTTGTTTTGGAGAAGAGCTAGCCGATAGACAAAATAACAATCAAGAAAAAATAGTAGAGTCACAACTGCGCAATGCCCTCTTTCATCTTTCTGAAGAGCAATGGTCTCAAATCGTATTAGCTTATGAGCCAGTTTGGGCAATAGGAACAGGCGAAACAGCTAGTCCAGAACAAGCGCAAGATATGCATGCGTTTATTCGTAATGTGGTTAGTGATAAATACAATCCTACAGTTGCAAAAAACGTATCTATCTTATATGGTGGGTCTGTAAAACCAGCTAATGCTAAAGAGATTTTTTCTAAACCTGATGTAGACGGAGGTCTTATAGGTGGTGCCTCTCTTAAAGCCAAAGATTTTTTTGAAATTGTAAACGCTTTTTAACTTTAGTACCTTAGACCACAAATCTTAGTAAACATCCTATGAAAACAATTTTATATGGAGCCCTTATCGCTCTTCTCTGTATTGCTTGTAAAACTCAAAATGTAGGCAGTGTACCTACCAATAACGACGGATCTCTTACATTATTTGGAGATTCTAAAGAAGCTAAAAGTGTTTATGTCACTCCGCAAGGAAATGTGGGTATTGGACTCAAAAAACCTAAAGACAAACTAGAAGTAAATGGTCAAATACATGCTCGTTCTGTAAAAATAGATATAAAAGACTGGGCCGATTTTGTATTTGAAAAAGGGTATGATTTACCACGCTTACGCGAAATAGAAGCGTATATAGCAAAAGAAGGTCATTTACCAAACATTCCTTCTACAGAAGAAGTTACAAGCGAAGGGGTTCAAGTAGGAGAAATGCAAAAATTATTACTCCAAAAAGTAGAAGAACTTACATTATACCTCATACAACAAAACAAGGAAATTGAAATACTAAAAGAAGAAGTAAAACTTCTTAAAGGACACTTAGGTTTTATACTCGCCTTTTGAAAAATTGTATTTACATCTTAATCTTTGGAGCTTTTTTGCTTTGTAGTGCACAAGAAGACCGTTTTTATATAAGAACACATTCTAGTAGCATAGACATTCCTACAAAAACCGTAGACTCTGTCGTTACGTATACAGGTAAGGATACTCGACTTGAACAACTATTTCGCCTTCATAAAGTTAAAGTCTTTAGAAAAGGGTTTAAGTATGCCGAACGGGATAAATTAAAACGCACTTATTTTGTAATTGCAGAGAGCCCTTTTTTACAAGAGGCTTTACTAGCTGAGGTAGGAGATATTTTTGAATTTGGCGAAAGCCTTAAAAAAGAAAAACTCAAAATATATGAACCCAATGACTATGGAATTACAAGTACTACAGGTAAAAACACAGGTGCTCAAGCATTCTTAGATTATTACGATTTCCTGGGAGTACCACAAGCTTGGCATTACACTACTGGAAGCCGAGATGTCGTTATTGGTATTTCTGATGGATCTGTAAATACGGAAGATCCTGATTTTGCTGGCAAAACAATACAATTCCAAAAGTCTCCTTACTCAAAAGGGCATGGAGATAGCGTAGCTGCTATTGCCGCTGCTCAAGGAGATAATGGGTATGGTATTTCGGGTGTATGCTCTGACTGTAGTATTTACAGTACTAGTTATGGGGATTTTAAATTTTTCAATCAACTTTTAGAATTATCAAAAGCAGGAGCTCAAGTCATTAATTGCAGCTGGGGTAGTACTAGGTATTATGAAACAGCACAAGAAGCTATTAATGAGTTAAGGGACAACGGGACCGTTATTGTTTCTTTACCACAAAATGACCCATTTAGTAAAACAAGAGGTCAAAGTCTACGTTACCCAGGAGCTTATGAACATGTTATTAGTGTGGGAAGTGTACAACATAGATACGATAGCCCTCAAGACAATGTATTAACATCTGAAAAAGGAAAACTCTACGCAGCAAATATTAAATATCATCTTGCACGCACAGGAGGTTTTACTAATGATGATTCAAAAAAAGGAACTTACAATTTATACACCTCTGCAACTAATAATCTAGATGCTACTGTAGATATCGTTGCTCCAGGGAATTTTATTTTTCAACACGGAAAATATATAAAAGACGGATCCATAAATCACAATCCATTTCCAGCTACTTCACCTGCAGCTCCTTTAGTATCAGGAACTATAGGACTCATGTTTTCTCTCAATCCTAATTTAACAGTAGATGAAGTAAATACAATTATAAAACTCACTGCTACAAATATTGATCATATAAGGGCAAATAAACCTTTTACAGGAATGTACGGTGCTGGAAGTTTACATACTGGGCGTGCTGTTAAATTTACTCATGACATGCTAGCTAACAATGAATATGCTATGGTAGAAAACCAGTATTTTACTCGTTGGAAATTTACACTAGAAGAAGCAAAGAAAATTCAAATTAAAAATCAGACTTTTGAAAAAAAGGCAGTAGTACATTTTAATGCTACAGACGAGATACTCATCAAAGAAGAAAGCATCTTTCTCCCTTCTCACGAGGGATCTATTTTACTTACGGTAGGTTCGCCTCCACTGCCCTTAGAATAGCTAAAAAAACACCACAAATGACTCCAATATATTTAGGTTACACTTTTACAATAACTCCTCTAGAGCCCGCTCGCGAAATTTTAATTGCAGAGCTAGGATTTGCTGGTTTTGAGAGTTTTGTAGAAACAGAGGCAGGTTGCATTGCTTATATTCAAAAACAAGAAGCCTTTCCTAATGGTCAGGTCGTATTTGATGTGTTACTAGAAAATATTCAAGTTCTCCAATCAGAAGAGTTTGCTATTAGCTACACGGCAGAAGAAATAAAGCAAGTAAACTGGAACAAAGAATGGGAAAAAAACTTTGACCCCATCGAGGTAGATGGTCGTTGTAGAATACGTGCTCCTTTTCACGAAAAAACTGAAGTAGAATACGACATCGTTATAGAGCCTAAAATGTCTTTTGGCACAGGTCATCATGAAACTACACATATGATGATTAAGCACTTATTAAAACTAAATCTTTCTGGCAAAAAAACATTAGATATGGGTTGTGGTACTGGGGTACTTGCTATTCTTGCCGAAAAAAGAGGTGCCCAACCTATAGATGCTATAGATATAGATAACTGGTGCTACCTAAACTCTATAGAAAACATAGAACGTAATAAGTGTAATCATATAC
>CAZJRA010000081.1:0-6685 GCA_964548335.1 uncultured Flavobacteriaceae bacterium
ATATATACCCCTTTAGAAATAACTATTTCCACATCTAAAGAATCATCTGCACTTGATATTGTACACCACAGTATAAGACATTATATTTGCCCTCGTAAACAAATAATTATTATGATCAATATAAAACTGCCTGACGGCAGTATTCGCCAGATGGAAAATGGAGCAACACCTATGGATGTTGCCAAGAGTATTAGTGAAGGTTTAGCTCGTAATGTGATTTCGGCTAAATTCAATAACACCATTGTAGAAACCACTACCCCACTCACCCAAGATGGAGATATTGTATTGTTTACCTGGAAAGACAAAGAAGGGAAAGAAGCGTTTAGACATTCATCATCCCACGTTCTTGCGCAAGCATTGTTAGAATTGTTTCCTGGTGTAAAACTAACTATAGGCCCTTCTATAGAAAATGGGTTCTATTATGATGTAGATACTGGCGACCACGTCATTTCTGATAAAGATTTCAAAAACATCGAAAATAAGATGTTAGACATCGCTAGAGGTAAGCACGACTTTAACATGCGCTCTATCTCTAAAGCAGAAGCTCTAGAAAAATACAAAGCAAAGGGGAATGAATACCATGTGGAGCTTATAGAAAACCTAGAAGACGGTACGATTACTTTTTGCGATCAGGACAATTTTACAGATTTATGTCGCGGAGGCCACATTGCTAACTCAGGAATTATTAAAGCCGTTAAAGTAATGAGCGTTGCCGGTGCTTATTGGCGCGGTGATGAGACAAAGCCACAACTTACCAGAGTATATGGTACGTCGTTCCCTAAACAAAAAGAACTTAAAGAATACTTAGAGCTACTAGAAGAAGCAAAAAAGAGGGATCACAGAAAACTAGGAAAAGAGCTAGAACTGTTTACTTTTTCTAAACGTGTAGGACAGGGGCTCCCATTATGGCTTCCTAAAGGTGCCGCTTTACGCGAAAGATTAGAGAATTTCTTAAAAGATGCTCAGAAAAAGGCGGGATATGAAATGGTTATCTCTCCGCATATTGGCCAAAAAGAATTGTATGAAACTTCTGGGCACTATGCTAAATATGGAGAAGATAGTTTTCAACCTATAATGACTCCTGCCGAAGGAGAAGAGTTTCTCTTAAAACCTATGAACTGCCCTCACCACTGCGAAATTTACAAAGCGCAGCAATGGAGTTGTAGAGACCTCCCTAAGCGTTTTGAAGAATTTGGTACTGTATACCGCTATGAACAAAGTGGAGAGTTACACGGTTTATCTCGAGTAAGAGGATTTACTCAAGATGATGCCCACCTATTTTGTACTCCCGACCAACTAGACGATGAGTTTATGAAGGTGATTGACCTTGTTCTTTATGTTTTTGGATCTTTAGGTTTTGAAAACTTTACAGCACAAGTATCATTAAGAGACCCCGAAAAACCTGAAAAATATATAGGAGAAGACGAGAACTGGGAAAAAGCAGAAACAGCTATTTTAAATGCAGCCAAGGAAAAAGGTCTTGATTATGTAGTAGAAACTGGAGAAGCCGCTTTTTACGGACCTAAGCTAGACTTTATGGTACGTGATGCACTAGGACGCAGCTGGCAATTAGGAACAATTCAGGTAGATTATAACCTACCAGAACGTTTTGACCTAACTTACAAAGGCAGTGATAATGAACTACATAGACCTGTAATGATACACCGTGCTCCTTTTGGAAGTATGGAACGATTTATAGCTATTTTACTAGAACACACTGCTGGTAATTTCCCATTATGGTTAATGCCTCAGCAAGCTATTTTATTGACTCTTAGCGATAAATATGAGAATTACGCTCAAAAAGTTTTAAGTTTGCTAGAAAATAACGAAATTCGCGCCCTCGCAGATTACAGAGGAGAGACGATGGGGAAGAAAATCAGGGAGGCAGAAATGCAAAAAATACCGTTTATGATTATCATAGGCGAACAAGAAGAAAAAGATGGAACCATCTCTGTAAGAAGACACGGTGGTGAAGATATGGGAAGTATGAAGGTAGAAGCTTTCGCGAAAGCAATACAGACAGAAATCCAATCAACCATCAAACCATTTAATTAAGTAGTAATCAAAATTTCTATCTAGGTAGAAATTAAAAAAGTTTAAGCCATAGCAATACGTAGAAAAAGATCGAGAGGCCCAGCGAGAATTATTAAGGAAGATCAACACAAGATCAACCAAAAAATTCGTGCTAAAGAAGTACGCCTTGTAGGGGACAATGTAGAGGTAGGTATTTATGCTACCTCAAAAGCACTTGTTCTTGCCGAAGAACTAGAGCTAGATTTAGTAGAAATATCTCCTAATGCAGAACCTCCAGTATGTAAGATTATTGACTACAAGAAGTTTGTATACGAACAGAAAAAACGTGAGAAAGTCTTAAAAGCAAAAGCTTCTAAGGTTATTATTAAAGAAATACGTTTTGGTCCTAATACAGATGATCACGATTATGACTTTAAAAAGAAGCATGCTGAGAAGTTCTTAAAGGAAGGTGCTAAGCTTAAAGCTTATGTTTTCTTTAAAGGAAGATCTATAATATACAAAGACAAAGGAGAGATTTTACTTTTAAAATTAGCTCAAGAGCTAGAAGAAATAGGAAAAGTAGAACAACTCCCTAAGTTAGAAGGAAAGCGTATGACTATGTTCATCGCACCTAAGAAAAAGTAAAACCTTATACATTTACAAGTAATAAGGTTACGTAAAGAGAATAAGTGAGATAATTATAAACTAGGAACAAGATGCCTAAAATGAAAACTAAATCCAGTGCTAAAAAGCGTTTCAAGCTTACAGGGACTGGTAAGATTAAAAGAAAGCACGCTTTTAAGAGTCACATCCTGACTAAAAAATCTAAAAAGCGTAAGCTAAAGCTAACTCATGACGGTTTAGTACATGAGTCAGATCAGAACAATGTTAAACTAATGCTTCGTATGAAGTAATAGCTTTAACCGGTTAAAACATTTTTTTTTAAACCCTGGAGTTAAGCATTAAAGAGTTATGAGCAGAGCGCCTTTAAATAGAGCCCTCACAAAATGAACCGCTTACTACAAAAAACATTTACATTATGCCAAGATCAGTAAACGCAGTCGCTTCAAGAGCCAGAAGAAAAAAGGTAATGAAGCAAGCTAAAGGATATTTCGGACGTCGTAAAAACGTTTGGACTGTCGCAAAAAACGCGGTGGAAAAAGCTATGCAATATGCATACAGAGATCGCCGTCAGAAGAAAAGAAACTTCCGTTCGTTATGGATTACTCGTATTAATGCGGGTGCACGTATGCACGGAATGTCGTATTCACAGTTTATGGGGAAAGTAAAAGCTAATGGTATCGATCTTAACAGAAAAGTACTTGCAGACCTTGCTATGAATCACCCAGAAGCTTTTGAAGCAATTATAAATAAAGTAAAGTAAGACGTAAGTCTTATTAAACAATTATCTCTCTTATAAAGAAAGTCGTCTAAATTAACTTTAGACGACTTTTTTATTTATCGTTATCTAAAATACTTTTCTAGCTTTTACACACTAAGCAAAGTAATTTAGAATATTATAACCAATTAAATTGAATCACTTTTTCTATATCTGGATGTAAGCTATGATGTACTGGACAGGTATTTGCCGTACGTTCTAACACTTTCTTTTCTTTGGTAGAAAAGCCAGAAGGCATTTGTATCGTAATTTCAATTTTAGAAATACGCCTAGGTTCTGATGCCATTGTTTTAGTAACCTCAGCCTCTGCCCCATTCATAGAAGCATCCATTTGATTTGCTTTTATACCCATAACGGTAAGCATACAGTTTGCCAATCCTGTGGCTACTGTGTCGGTGGGAGAAAAAGCCTCTCCTTTTCCATTATTATCTATAGGGGCGTCTGTAATAAATTTATTTCCAGATTTAATATGTGTATTCTCTGTACGGAGATCGCCTGTGTATGTAACCTTACTTGTCATAATATTTACTTTTTAGTAAAGGTACTACATATATAAAACCTCTTGTTTTATTTCTCTCAAAAAGTGCTTCACATTTTACATACAACTAAAAAAGCCTGATGAGTTATACTCATCAGGCTTTAAATCTTAATAAAACTGTACTATATCTTATTCTACAGTTTTATCTTCATTAATCCATTTTGTGATACCGCCTTCTAGATCAAAGATCTTAGTAAAGCCAGCTTCTTCAAGGATTGAAGCACATTTTGCACTTCGCACTCCTCTAGCACAATATACATATACTGGTTTCTCTTTGTCTAAAGCAGCTACTTGGACATCCCAGTTTGCACTCTGATATACAATGTTTTTTGCATTCTTAATATGACCACTAGCAAATTCTCTCTTAGTGCGCACATCAACTAATTGTACGTCATCAAGCTTTAAAGCTTCTTCCATATCTACAACAGATATGAGCTCTACAATCTGAGTTTGCTGCGCTTTCCCTTCCTTACAACTACCTATCGTAAGTGTAAGACTAGAAAGCATTATAAAGAATACAATTCTCATCTCTCTATTAATTATTTACAGCTTCCCATTCAGTATATCCACCTATCAAGTTGTAAGTCGTCTCAATACCCATGTGATTCATTACTTGACAGGCTTGTCCACTACGATTTCCTGATCTACAATAAATATAATAGTTCTTTGATTTATCAAGTTTCTCTATTGCATCTACAAAACCTTGTCCTAGATAAATATCTATGTGTAATGCATTTTCTTCTATCATACCCTCATCTATTTCTTCTTGGGTACGTACATCTAAAATAACAGCATTTGCATCATCTGCTATTTGAGCTTTCCATTGGTCTACGGTAATATCTTTCATTATGTAAGTTTAATTTTTCCTAATTGTGTTTCTTTAATTTCGCCATATCCTCCTATAACGTTTACTACATTTTCTATGCCATTAGCACGAGCTATAGAAGCGTATATTAGAGAACGGTATCCTCCTGCGCAATGTATATGATATGTTTTTGAACTATCTAACTCTAGAGTATTTTCTCTAGATTGATCTAAAGGGAGATTTGTAACTCCTTCTACGTGACTTCCTGCAAACTCACCGGGTTTACGTACATCTACAGGGTTTTCAATACTTCCGTTTGCTAATCCATCTATAAATTCTTGAGCACTCACTTCTTGAATACCTACGGTTTCTTTACCTGCAGATTTCCATGCTTCTAGGCCTCCTTGCAAAAAGCCTATACTCTTATCATATCCTACTCTTGATAATCGTATTACTACTTCTTCTTCTCTTCCTTCTTCTGCAAGGAAAACAATTTTCTGATCTATATTAGGTATTAAGGCTCCTACCCACGGTGCAAATTGCCCATCTAAGCCTACAAAAAGAGCTCCTGGAATACTACCGCTTGTAAAAGCAGCATTAGATCTGGTATCTAACATTAGCACCTCATCTTTATTTGCTAATTCTTCAAACTCAGAAACTGACAGAGACTTTGTCCCTCTCTCTATGATAGTGTTATAATCTTCATTTACTTGCTTATTCATCGCTACATTTTTTGGAAAATACGATGGAGGCATTGCTAAACCAGTAATTAGTTCTCTTATAAAATCCTCTTTTTTAAGTTTAAAAGCGTAATTTGTTTGCTTCTGATTTCCTAAAGTATCAGAAGTTTCACTACTCATATTCTTACCACAAGCAGACCCTGCTCCATGAGCTGGATAAACGATAACATCATCATTTAAAGGTGCTATTTTTGTATGTAAACTATCATATAAATATCCAGCAAGATCTTCTGTAGTTAATTCTGACTTTGCGGCTAAATCAGGTCTTCCTACATCCCCTATAAACAAGGTGTCTCCAGTAAACAAGGCTTCTTGTTTCCCCTCTGGAGTACGTAGTAAATAACAGCTAGACTCCATTGTGTGTCCAGGTGTATGAATCGTCTCTATAGTTAGGTTACCTAACTCAAAGACTTCTCCATTCTTAGCACTATGAAACTCATATGCAGGATTTGCATTAGGCCCAAAAACAACTGTTGCTCCAGTCGCTTTAGCTAAATCTACTTGACCACTCACAAAATCGGCGTGAAAGTGCGTTAAAAATATGTACTTGATAGGTGCTTTATTTTCTTTGGCCAATTGTAAATATGGCTCTATCTCACGTAAAGGATCTATAATCGCAGATTCTCCGTTGTTTGCTATAAAATAAGCCCCTTGAGCAAGGCATTGGGTGTATAATTGTTCAACAATCATTTTGTTTAATTTTAGATTACCAAAATACAATTTTCTAGAAAAATTTCAAAATGAAAAACCTTAGTAATTGTATTGGATATTTAAAGTTTAATTATTTACACATTCTGAGTTTTATAAGAATGATTATAACCTTAGTCTTATAAAATACTAATCCTTACTTTTCAATAGTTTACGCATCTTATTAGGTATAAATTAAAGGATACGCTATTAATTACGACTTAGACATAGACAACTTGTTTAGCAAGCTAGTTCTAACAACTTAATTAGAATGAAAGTACAATTAATATCAACCTTCTTAATTCTAGTAATATCAACTGTTTTTGCAGGCACAAATCCAATGAAGAAAGTTGTTGTTGACACAAAAAACAGCACTATATCTTGGGTAGGAAAGAAAGTAATAGGAAAACATACGGGCACCCTAACTCTTCAAGAAGGGTATTTAGAAATAAATAGAAATACCATCACAGGAGGAGTATTTATTATAGATATGACTTCATTAC
>CAZJRA010000082.1:0-1653 GCA_964548335.1 uncultured Flavobacteriaceae bacterium
AAATAGTAGTTTATCTATATCTACATTATTCATCACTATAGCGGGTTGCATATAAATATGCTTAGAATCACTACCGTTAAAATATCCACTTAACTTTATATCTCCTCCTGCCACATTCATTGCTAGGGTATCTATATAAATATAGTGGTTTTCTGTAGTTCTTAGGTCTGCTTTAATATTTTGGAGGTCTATTCTATTGTAAATAAAGTGGTTAATGTCTGCCTTATAACGCATATCTGTAAATGGCAATTCGTAGAGATTAAAAGCATCTGCATGTTCTTTTACATCTTCATTTTTTGAGACTACAGCAGTAGGAGTAGTTGTTTCTGGAGCACTTAAGTTAAAATTAAACAAGGCGTCAAAATCTATATAATTTGCATTTATACTAAGGTAGTTATCCCTTTTCTTTATTTGCTGATTCTCTCCTAAGTAATAGTTTAGGTCTACATTAAAATTAGTGCGTCCTATCTCTCCGTGAAAATCTTTAACTACAATGTGGTCATCCTCATAGTGTATGTTTCCTCTAAAATGCTCAAAACGCATTGGATGCAATTTCATTTTTGTATCTAGCTTATCTAGCCCAACGTCTATAGAATGTAAGGTACTATCCTTATAATGCATACTAGAGTCAAAATGCAGCGCTAAACCGTCAAAAGTCTCGTGCCTGTACTCTTTAGGGACATAGTTTTCTCCTTTATAAGAGAAAATGTCTTCTAATCGTAAGGTGTTAGAAGTAAGATTTATATCTAAATCTACATCGCCATTAAGTTCTGGTTGCATCCAAAAAGCATACTCGTGTATACGTCCGTCAAAATGAAAATCACTATCATCTATGTGCCCTGTAAAGTCTACTATGTTTAGGTCTTTATCATCTATCAATACATCTGCGTGAAAATCGTGTAGTTTATGAGGGTAATGCGCCAGGTCTGCATATAAGTTATCTATAAAAAATTCTCCTTTAGGTAAATATTTAGACTCTGTAAACGCTTTCGCGGAAGCGTTAAAAGACACCCCTAGCTTAAGATTACTGATTTGTTCATCAAACCCTGTTTGTAAAGTGTCTTGTGCTGAAAAACTTGTTAACTGAGCGATATCTAATTTTTTAGAACGAATGTCTAAATGCGCTTTTACGGGAGTGCTTGTATGATGTACAATAGCAGGTAGGTCAGACAAGAACCCATTTATAGAGATGTCAGAATCTCCTAATAAGAGCTCAAATTGATTAAGTGTAGCTTCCTTACCATTCATTACTAAATGAGCGTTTAAGTCGTGTAGGGGAGCAGGGAGTTCTTGAGCGTTAAAGCTCAAGTCTTTTACGATTAACTCTGCAAAGTACGCTTGGTTGAGTTTTTGTAATGCTTTTTCAGGTTGGTCAATATCAATAATATCGTGAAAATTCATTTTTAGAGATACTTCTCCCGAAGTGTCTTGTACCTGCTCTAGCTCAAAAAAATCTGTGATAAAATCAAGATTAAAATTTGAGTTTACCTTCATATCTATCTCTGGTGCATCAAAATTCTTTACAAGTATAGAACCTTCAAAAAGGCCTTTCTCTAATGAAGCAGTCATATCTTCTAAGGCAAACTCCATTGTATTTGTATCTCTATTCTCCCCATTGGTAAAATGGCCTTTAAAGCCCATATTATCAATTCT
>CAZJRA010000082.1:1753-6657 GCA_964548335.1 uncultured Flavobacteriaceae bacterium
CCTAATTCAAAATCACCATTCTCCATAATAACTGTAGAGGGGTGTATGTCTAGAACGCCATTTGTTTCATTAAAAACAATATCTGTATGTATTTCAAAATGTTTCTTTTTTATAAAAGTAGTGTCCTTGTCTTTAATAACATTAAGTTCAAGCTCTGTATCTATATGTCCTGCAATAGTACTGTCTTCTAGTTTAAAACCTCCCGTAGCTGAATAAATAAACTTCTCTACATCAGAATTTGTCGCTTCATCTATAGTATGGATATCTAGGTTTTTAAGGATTATCTTTTTTAGATGAATGTTAGTAGAAGTAGTTTCTGTTTCCACCTCAGAAGTAGTGGCTAAGGAATTTTGAAGATTAGTCGTATTGTTAGGATGAATAACAATATTAAAAATGCCATCTTCTACAATTAATGATTGTATATCGTAATTCCCTTTTACAATATCCCATAGATTAAAACCTACGTATATGTCTTGTACATCTATAATAGTAGGGGAGTGATCCTCTTTTGTTTCAAAGACTTGCACATCATACACTTTAATAGATATGTATGGAAAGTTTTGAAACAGCGACAGTTCGCTTTCGCCTACTTTAATAAGGCCTTTATGTTCTTTATTTATTTTGGAGAGTTGCCCATCAATAATATTAGCTTGATTGCTTTTAATATAGAGAATAAGGCTTGTTATGACTACAATAGGTACTAGTATGAGTATCCATATAGTACGTTTCCATATTTTTTTACTCTTCAAGGTAGAAGTCATTTTAAGGTGCGATAGTATGCTAGGCTTAAAAGTAATGAATAAACCTTAAAAAAGAAGTTAAAAACAAAGGAGTCTTATACTTATTTTACTCCAGGACAGACCTAGTTATCACACCTTAAAAGCTTACTCTTCTTCTCCTGTACGCTCGTCTTCATTTCTAAAGACTAGGTGATTATCAAAGGCATCTAACAGTATAATGCTATTGGTTGTAACACGACCACTTAACAACTCTTTAGAAAGCTGATTTAAAACTTCGCGTTGTATCGTACGTTTTACAGGTCTTGCTCCATATTCTGGCTGAAAGCCTTTTTGCGCAAGGAAGTCTATCGCTTGTTTGGTAGCGTCTAGTGTTATTTGCTGATTTGAGAGCATTTTTTTAATTTCTCTAAACTGCAATTTTACGATACTCCTAATGTCTTTTCGCGTAAGCGGACTAAACATGACAATATCATCTATACGATTTATAAACTCTGGACGTACGGTTTGTTTAAGAAGCCCCATCACATCCTGTTTAGCAACATCTGTAGCCTCTTGCATATCTTCTATGGCTTTAAAGCGATCTTCTATAAGATGGCTACCTATGTTAGAAGTCATAATAATGATAGCGTTTCTAAAATCAGCAGTGCGGCCTTTATTATCGGTGAGGCGTCCCTCGTCCAATACTTGTAAAAGTACATTAAAAGTATCTGGGTGCGCTTTTTCTATCTCATCTAAAAGCACTACAGAATAGGGCTTGCGTCGTACCGCTTCTGTAAGTTGCCCACCCTCATCATAACCTACATAACCTGGAGGTGCTCCTACGAGACGACTAACGCTATGTCGTTCTTGATACTCACTCATATCTATACGCGTCATTGCACTCTCATCATCAAAAAGGTAAGAGGCAAGAGCTTTTGCGAGTTCGGTTTTTCCAACTCCCGTAGTTCCTAAAAACAGGAAAGAACCTATAGGTTTTTTCTGGTCTTGCAAGCCTGCTCTACTTCTTCGCACCGCATCACTTACTGCTATGATCGCTTCTTCTTGACCAACGACTCTTTTATGGAGTTCTTCCTCTAGTTTGAGTAGTTTTTCGCGATCACTTTCTAACATTTTAGTTACTGGTATACCTGTCCACTTTGCAACAACTTCTGCAATATCATTACGAGTAACTTCTTCTTTTATTAATGCCGTTTCTTGCTGAGCAGCAAGATCTTTTTGTAAAAGTTCTAAATTTTCTTGAGCTTCCTTTATTTTGCCATAACGTAGCTCTGCTACAAGGCCGTAATTACCTTCTCGTTCTGCTTTTTCGGCTTCTAGTTTATAGTTTTCTATTGTAGACTTAGTGGCTTGTACTTGTTCTACAACTTCTTTTTCTGATTGCCACTTTGCATGTATGGCATTGCGGTCTTCTTTTACATCGGCAAGTTCAGAGCGTAGGTTTTTGAGTTTGGCCTCGTCTTTTTCTCTTTTAATGGCTTCTATCTCAATCTCTATCTGCATTATCTTACGGTCTAATACATCTAGCTCTTCTGGTTTTGAGTTAATCTCCATACGCAGTTTTGCAGCAGCTTCATCCATTAAGTCAATCGCTTTATCAGGTAAAAACCGACTTGTAATATAGCGTTGGGATAACTCTACAGAAGCTATAATAGCTTCATCCTTAATACGCACCTTGTGATGGGTTTCATATTTATCTTTAATACCTCGTAGGATTGAAATCGCATTCTCTGTATCGGGCTCATCTACAATAACTTTCTGGAACCTTCGCTCGAGCGCTTTATCTTGTTCAAAGTACTTTTGGTATTCATCTAGGGTAGTGGCCCCTATAGCTCTAAGTTCTCCTCTCGCTAGAGCAGGTTTTAAAATGTTTGCCGCATCCATAGCTCCCTGTCCACCACCGGCACCTACAAGGGTGTGTATCTCATCTATAAAGAGTACAATATCACCATCACTAGTAGTAACTTCTTTTATAACGGCTTTAAGGCGTTCTTCAAATTCTCCTTTAAATTTTGCCCCCGCAATAAGCGCTCCCATATCTAAGGCAAAAATTTGTTTATTTTGGAGGTTTTCTGGAATATCACCATCTATAATACGATGAGCAAGTCCCTCTGCAATAGCTGTTTTTCCGGTACCAGGTTCTCCTACAAGTATAGGGTTATTTTTAGTACGCCGACTGAGAATCTGTAGTATACGTCTAATCTCCTCATCTCTACCAATAACTGGATCTAGTTTACCATCTTGAGCTAATTTATTAAGATTTTTTGCATACTTATTTAACGCATTATAGTTATCCTCTGCACTTTGAGATGTAACCTTCTTGCCTTTGCGTAATTCTTGTATTGCAGCCTTTAGATCTTTTTCTGTAACCCCTTGGTCTTTGAGAATCTGTGCAATTTTACTTTTGCTTTTAAAAATAGCGAGTAATAAGTGTTCTATAGATACGTATTCGTCGCCCATTTTATTAGCAATAATGGAAGCTTCGTTTACCGTTTTTCCTGCTTCTCTACTTAGGATAATATCCGCACCCGATACTTTTGGAAAGCTTTGCAGTGTGCTGTCTATTATTTGTTCTAATAAAGGGAAGTTTACATCTAATTTTTGAAACAAAAAAGGAGTCACATTTTTATCTATTTCTGTAATCCCTTTTATAATGTGTTCATTCTCTATTTGTTGATGTCCTAGTTCTTGTGCGAGTAGTTGTGCTCGTTGCAGGACTTCTTGTGATTTTATTGTATAGTTGTTAAAATTCATAACAAATTGGTTTTACAGTCTAGTAGTCAATTGCTGTTCCAAGTCTAAAAGAGAGACATAGTGACATCTAAACACTTGATATTGCTGACTTTTTGACATTTTCTATACTTTTGCGCAAGCATACTTCAAAACAAACGACTATCTTTATAAAAAATCTAAATATGGGATTATTTAATAAAGTTTTCGGTGGTGGTAATAAAGAACCTAAAGAGGAACGTGTATTGCCTTGGAAAATATTAAACGATATCAAGCAATTAAATCAAATAGCTAAAGACTCTAAGGTTAAACCTATCGCCATTTATAAACACTCTACTACTTGTGGTATTAGTAGGATGGTACTAAGAGGGCTAGAGGCACAGTACGATATTGATGCTGAGTCTTTAGATTTTTATTACTTAGACTTAAAAGCACATCGTAATATATCTAACGAGGTTGCTGCTCGTTTTAAGGTATGGCACGAGAGCCCACAAATTATAATAATACGTAATGGAAAGGCTGTATACAATGCTAGTCATAGTGCTGTAAACGCACACGTACTAAGAGATTTAGTTACAGCTCAGTAATCTTTGTTTTACTGTTCTAAAAAAAACGGGTTTAACTTATAAAGTTAAACCCGTTTTAATTTTCTTTAAAATAGCCTCCTTAGATGCTACCATTTTTAGAGATATATCAAGTTCTCTTAGTCTTGTAAAGCAAATACTTGCTTTAGTAAATCAGTTGTTCTACTAGCAGTACTGTTACGTATTTGTTTTTCTTCAACAGCAATCATTGTATATACTCCTTTTAATGCTTGTTGAGTTACGTAATCTGTTAAATCAGGATTAACATCTGTTGTTAGAGGTAATGCATTATACTTATTAATTAAGCCTGTCCAAATCTTATCTGCGCCCACTTTTCCAAAAGATTCTTGAATTACTGGTTGAAATTTATTGTATAAAGCTTGTTGTGTTGTTCTTGTAAGATATTGAGTTGCAGCATCATCAGTTCCTAATAATATCGTCTTAACATCATTAAAAGACATCTGCTTAACAGCATTAACAAAGATAGGAGTTGCCTCGCTTACAGCAGATTCTGCTGTACGATTTAACGCTTTTATACCTTCATCTGCTAATACTCCTAATCCAATAGTACGTAAAGTTTTATCTACTTTTTGTAATTCTTCTGGTAAGACTATTTTTACTAATTCATTTTTAAAAAAACCATCTTTTGACGTAAGCTTAGATACTTGTTTATTAATTCCAAAATCTAATGCTTCTCTCAATCCATTACCAATGGTAGCATTATCTAATCCTCCAGAACCATTTGCTATTACTCCCGCTACCTGCTGAAGCTCATTGCAAGAGAAAAGGAAAAAAAGAGATATGACAAGTAAAATGTTTTTATGTTTCATCTGTGTAAAATGTTTTAAAGATA
>CAZJRA010000083.1:0-6620 GCA_964548335.1 uncultured Flavobacteriaceae bacterium
TTTACAAACTTCTTACCGTCTACTCTAAAGTTTGGGTTGGGTTGAAAAATATTTTCTGTTAGGTTAGAAAATGCTCCTAATTCTATTCTTGAATAGTCGTTTGGGTTTTCTTCTTTTTTACTCATTGTTATTTAATTAAATAGACAGACAGGTCTGTCTAAAATTATGTAAATTTTTTTATTCTATTATTTTAGAACACAGGCTTTTTGCTTCTTTTATAGGCCAATCTGCTTGATGTAGATGGCTTTCACTTACCGCACTTTCATACAATAAATAGATTTTTCGCGAAAGCGAACCCACTTCTTCTGTTTTTATATTCTCTAAATTGTTTGTGACTAATGTTGAGATAAGTTCAATAAAAGCATTCTTTTGCTTTTGTATTTCAGTTCTAATAGTATCGTTATAACTTGGTATCTCGGCAACTGTTTTTACACACCAACAACCATTAAAATCTTTCATCTGAAAAAACAATTCTAGGAAATCGAAAATAGCGAGTAATCGCTCCTTTCCTTCTGGTTTAGAGGTCGTAAATGTTTCTATATCTGTAATAAAACTAGCTTCTTTAAATTGCAGATAGGCTATACAGATATCTTCTTTAGATTTAAAATGATTATAAAGTGTAGCCTTAGCAATACCAGCTTCTGAAATAATTTCATTTATTCCCGTAGAATTATAGCCATTCTTATAAAATAAGGATGAAGCTGTTTCTATGATTCTATTTTTTACCTCTGCATGTTTCACTTGTATAAAGATAATACAATATTTTAAAAAACAGACCAGTCTGTCTATTTTTTTAATCGCATCTAGATACTGTAAAATAAAAATGCCTTGAGATAGTATCTCAAGGCATTTTTTATATCTAGTGCTAATTATTTTAGCTTACTTCTTAAGCTTGTCTGAGGTTTTACTCATCTCTATAGATAAAGCTGAGCGTTCAAACTTCATTTTACCTGCACCCGATTCTATAACACACGTACCGTCACTATTAAGTTCAAGTATTTTACCGTGTAAACCACTTTTTGTGATTATTTTATCTCCTTTCTTAAGGCCTGCATCAAACTCTTTTTCTTGTTTGATTTTCTTACGTTGTGGCAATACAATAAAAAATATTATAAATACCGAAAACAATAAAAGAGGTCCTAATATATCTGTCCCCATATTCTTAGTGAGCAGCACCTGCTGCAGCACCTCCTGCTGGAGCTTCTACAAAGGCCTTAATTTTTACTGTTTCTGAACCTGATGCAGTATTAGCCTTAATAGTAACTGTTTTTGTTACTTGGTTTGTACCACTACCGTTATACTTTACCAATAACTCACCTTTTTCTCCTGGTTGTACTGGGTCTTTAGAGTATTGTGGTACTGTACATCCACAAGAACTTTTTGCGTCTACAATTACTAATGGAGCTTTTCCTGTATTTGTAAATGTAAACTTGTGCTCTACAGCACTTCCTTTTGTAATTTTCCCAAAGTCAAATTCTGTTTCATCAAAAGTCATTGCTGGGAAAGTAGTTGCTTGTGCATCACGTGCTGCAGCTTCTGTTACGTTTCCTTCTTTTACTTTGCTAGCTGCATCTTCTTTACAAGAAGTAAAGATCATAGCTGAAAGTATACCTAATACTAAAATACCTTTTTTCATTATTGTAAGATTTTATGAATTAATTAATTGTTGCAAAAATAGTAAAATTCCTTTACATCAATCCGCGTCCTTCTTTCTTTAACGAATTGTTAGCTTCATATTTTTTTACGAGTTTATCCAATATCCCATTAATAAAAATACTACTCTTAGGAGTCGAGTACTCCTTTGCAATTTCTAAATATTCGTTAATTGTTACTTTTACGGGTATTAACGGGAATTTTAAAAACTCACACAATGCCATTTTAATAAGTACTAAGTCTACATCTGCAATACGCTCTTTATCCCAATTAGGAGTATTTATCGTTATCTCATTGGTAAGAAAGTCATCGTTAGAAACCGTGCGCTCTAGCAATTCTGACGAGAAGGTTTTGTCTTCATCATTTTTATAAAGTACTGGTAAGAGACTGCTTTCTGGAGAGCTAGGCTTTAACTTTTGCAACCTTCGTAATACTGCCATATTTACCATAGGTAAATCATCTAACCAAGTAAGGCGAGTATCTTCTATATAGTCATATAGTTTATCATTAGGTGCTACAATATCTGTATAACAATCTATAATAAACTTCTTATCATTCTTATAGGTTTGCTCTTCTTCATCCATATAAGCAGCATACAAATCACTAGTTACTATCTCGTTATAGATAATAGTTACGTACTCATCATTTGTACGCCAATTTGTAAGCTTACGCTTATCTAGCTCGTCTCGCAACAGGGCATTGTCAGACAACTTCTGAAACAAGGCATTGTTTATAAACTTTGTGTTGGGGTTTTTATCTGCTTCTGTTGCAAGAATCTTGTTAGCGTGCTTTTCTTGTTCTGCTTTCGCGAAAGCGTGAACTTCAACCATTAAATCTAACATTAATAGGTAGAGGTTGTATAGTTGCGCAAGGCTATCGCTTGTAAATTTACCTTCTTGTTGAAGGTTGTATTGGTCTTTGCATCCCATCGCGTAGATGGTTTGCATGACTTTCACTCTAATGTGTCTCCTATTTAGCATAGATTCAAAGAACAATTTTATAGATAAAAAAAAGGACTCTATCTCTTGATAAAGTCCTTGCAAAAATACACTATTTTATATCTTTAATACGGGTATTTATTGTGCTTTTCTTTGGGCAATTCTTTCCAATGCAATTTTTAGAGCCGCATCGTGTGTAGAACAGTCATCACTTTTTGCTTTTGCAAAAATCTCTAAGGTAGTATCGTATATGTTTTCTGTCTTACGCATAATCTCTGCTCTGTCGTACTTAGCTACTTCTGCATATACATTAATAATACCTCCTGCATTAATTAAAAAGTCTGGAGCATATAGTATCCCTCTTTCTCTTAATCGATTACCATGTGCATTCTCGTCTGCTAATTGGTTATTAGCGGCTCCTGCAACAACTTTTACGTTTAACTTATCAATCGTATTGTTATTTATAGTTGCTCCTAACGCACAAGGTGCATATACGTCTGCTTGTGTACTATATACATCATCTCCTGTAAATATAGTAGCTCCGTATTTTTTACTTACTTCTTCTAATCTAGCTTGATTAATATCTGATATTAACACTTTTCCTCCTTCATCTGCAATATGAGAAACAAGGACTTCTCCTACATGCCCTATCCCTTCTACTAAAACAGTTCTTCCTTCAAGGCTATCAGAACCAAAAGATTCTTTTACCGCAGCCTTCATTCCCATATAAACTCCGTAAGCTGTTACAGGCGATGGGTTTCCTGCTCCTCCAAGGCTTTCAGAAATACCTGTAACGTGAGGTGTTACACTATGTACTAAATCCATATCTGAAGTTTCCATACCCACGTCTTCTGCAGTAATGTACTTTCCTCCTAAAGAGTGTACAAACTCTCCAAAACGCTTCATAAGTTCTGGAGTCTTTTGTGTTTTTGCATCTCCTATAATAACGGCTTTACCTCCTCCAAGGTTTAAACCTGTAATTGCTGCTTTAAACGTCATTCCTCTAGATAAACGTAGCACATCGTTAAGAGCATCCCACTCCGTAGCATAGTTCCACATACGAGTCCCTCCTAATGCAGGCCCTAAGACTGTATTATGCACCCCAATGATTGCTTTTAATCCTGTATCTTTGTCATTGCAAAAAACAATTTGCTCGTGGTCATTAAAAGATAATTGTCCAAAAACAGGGTCAACTTTTTTTAAATCTTGTGCAGATAATACTTCTGTAGTCATAGATTATTATTTTTATTATTCGTATAAATGTCGGTCAAAAATAATGAATAATTCAATTATGACTTCTTAAAATAAGATTAAAATAAGGATTTGACAATCGTTAACCTTACTAACACTCTCTAAATGAACGCTCTTAAAAAGCTAAATGTTTATTTCTTACGCTATAAGTGGAGACTAATTATTGGTTTTTTTATTGTAATTATTGCTCGATATTTTGCCGTACAAGTTGTAGAGCTCGTAGGGACTTCTGTAAAGCATATTGAAGATTATTTTGTACATAAAGACTACGCTCTTTTAAAAACTCAATTAAAAGACACGCTCTTTGTTCTAGTAGGGATCGTACTGTTATCTGGTTTTTTTACTTTTTTAATGAGGCAGATGATTATTGTGGTCTCTAGGTACATAGAAGCAGATCTCAAAGATGATATCTATGCACAATACCAAAGACTCTCTCTAAGTTTTTACAAGCAAAACCGTACAGGAGACCTTATGAATCGTATAAGTGAAGACGTCTCAAAAGTACGAATGTATGTAGGGCCTGCTGTAATGTATTTACTCACCGCACTTGTTCTTTTTGCTACGGTTATACCTTATATGTATACTGCAGCTCCTAGTCTTACTTTATATACACTACTTCCTTTACCCCTACTTTCGCTAGCCATTTATAAGTTAAGTAGAGAGATACATAAACGTAGCACTATCGTACAGGAATACTTGTCTAATCTTACCACTTTTACGCAAGAATCTTTTAGCGGTATTTCTGTCATTAAAGCCTATACTCTGGAACAAAAGACCTTAAAGGGATTCACAGACCTTAGTGATGCTAGCAAGCAAAAAAATCTAGACCTTGTGAAGGTACAAGCCTTTTTCTTCCCTCTTATGATAGGAGTAATAGGAACTAGTAATCTTATAGTCATTTGGGTAGGTGGACAGCAATATATTGATGGTACAATTACCAATCTACAAGTACTTGTAAAGTTTATCATATTTGTAAATATGCTTACATGGCCTGTAGCGACTGTAGGTTGGGTAACCTCTATTATAAAAGCTGCAGAAGCCTCTCAAAAACGTATTAATGAGTTTCTAGATATCGTGCCCGACATACCTAATACGGTAACAACCCCCACTCCTATTCAAGGAGCCATTAGCTTTAACAACGTAAGCTTTACCTATCCTGACACAAATATCACGGCACTTAAAAACGTAAGCTTTACTATCAATCAAGGAGAAACACTCGCCATTATAGGACGTACAGGCTCAGGAAAATCTACTCTACTAGAATTAATAAGCAGGCTTTATGACGTTCAAGAAGGAACCATAAATATAGATGGTAAGACCTTGACAGATCTCAATCTTAATGACCTAAGGTCTAGTATAGGATATGTGCCACAGGATGCATTTTTGTTTTCGGACTCGATTAAAGAGAATATTAAGTTTGGTACTACACAAACAAGCGATGAAGAAATTATTGCTTTCGCAAAAGCAGCCGCTGTACACACAAACATTATCGCGTTTAATAAAGGATATGATACTATACTTGGAGAACGAGGTATTACTTTATCTGGAGGACAAAAGCAACGTGTGTCTATTGCCAGAGCTTTAATAGGTAAACCAAAAATACTTTTATTAGACGATTCATTAAGTGCTGTAGATACCGAAACCGAAGAGTTAATACTAGAGAACCTAGCAAACCTTAAGAGCAAAACAACAACGCTTATTGTGAGTCATAGAATATCGTCTGCAAAAAATGCTGATAAAATCATTATTCTAGACGAAGGAAAAATAGCACAACAAGGGACTCACAATGAGTTGATTGCAAAAGAAGGGTATTATCAAGAATTGTATAAAGAGCAATTAGACGAAAAAGAAAATTAAAAAAATATTGGGTGCTCCCATTTTTTTTAGCATTTTTGATATATCAATTAATTTAAAAAAGAAGACGGCAATTATGGGTGATTTTGGACACGATAATGAAGAAATTTTTTCGAAAGTATTAAGAGCAGGAAGACGTACTTACTTCTTTGATGTAAGAGCTACAAAGGCAGAAGATTATTACTTAACGATTACTGAAAGTAAGAAGTTTACAAATGACGATGGTTCTTTTCACTTTAAAAAACACAAAATTTACTTATACAAAGAGGATTTTCAAGGATTTACAGACATCCTTAACGAAATGACTAAATACATTTTAGATGAAAAAGGACAAGAAGTAATAAGTGACCGTCATCAAAATGATTATGAGAAACCTTCATTTTCTAATACTGACAGTGATGGAGTTTCTCAAGGAGAAACGCCTAGCACCGAAAACTTTACAGATGTAAGTTTTGACGATATATAGATACCATTTTTATCTCCCAATACTAAAAAACCACTCTTTATGAGTGGTTTTTTGTTATCATACATTTTTCTTGTACAATGAAGGAAGTTGTAGCTTATAAACCACCGCAAGAACTCGTATTACTACAACTACAAGGCCGGAGATAATCACTGTAGTTGTGCTATCTACATGAAAGTTTATAAGAGCAATAAATATAGCTCCTCCCAACATACAGGCTGTTGCGTAAATTTCTTTTCTAAAGATAATAGGAATCTCATTACACAAGATATCCCGAAGTACTCCTCCAAAACAGGCAGACATCATCCCTAAAGCAACACATATTAATGGGTGTAAGCCTGCTCCTATACCTATCTGCACCCCTGTAGTTGTGTATAAGGCAATTCCTATTGTATCAAACAAGAAAAGCGACCTCCTAAAGTATTTGAGCTTAGACCTGAATAGTACCGCAAAAATAGAAG
>CAZJRA010000084.1:0-6592 GCA_964548335.1 uncultured Flavobacteriaceae bacterium
GTGAAGAGCACAACACATTTGTAAAAAATGTAGCGTTGGATATAGCTAAATTAAAAGAAACACACCCTTTAATTAATTTCTAGAATAGCATTTTATAGGGGATGATAAAAGTGAGTTTACACTTATAATTCAATAAATATGAATGAAGCCTACGTAAGAGAAGAGATACAAAACGGAATTTCAACAATCACGTTTTTTCACCCGGCACATAATAGTTTGCCGGGAGATATTCTGTCAGAATTAACACGCACTATAACTGAAGCAGGAAATAATGATGAAATAAAAGTAATTATTCTTAAAAGTGGAGGTGACCGAACGTTTTGTGCAGGGGCTAGTTTTAAAGAACTTATTAGTATTAATGATGCAGAAACGGGGAGAGTGTTTTTTGCGGGCTTTGCAAACGTGATTAATGCGATGCGTACCTGTCCAAAATTTATTATTGGTCGTGTGCAAGGTAAAGCTGTAGGTGGAGGAGTAGGTATTGCAAGTGCTACAGATTATTGTATGGCAACTAAATATGCGAGTATTAAGTTAAGCGAACTAAGTATAGGTATTGGTCCGTTTGTAATAGAACCTGCGGTAGAGCGTAAAGTAGGGCTAGCAGCAATGTCACAGCTCACTATTGACGCATCTAATTTTTACGATGCAGAATGGGCAAAGCAAAAAGGATTATATACTAATATATATGATACTGTAGAAGAGTTAGATGTAGCAGTACAGGAATTGGCAAAAAATATATCTACGTATAATCCTATGGCTACCCGAGAAATGAAAAAAATCCTCTGGAAAAATACAGAGGATTGGGATATGCTTTTAGCAGAACGAGCGGTTATCTCTGGACGGTTGGTGCTCTCTGAGTTTACAAATGAAACACTTAAGAGGTTTAAGTAATTAGTCTACCGAAATAATACTGTTTATAGGGAGGTAAACTCCTTTCTTTAGGATTACAGTTTCTTTAGTAACACCCCATATAGTAGTGTTAATATTCATAAGTCTGTTTTGAGCATCTTTAAAACAAATTGTCACTTTATTTTTAAATAAATTACCTAACTGCATTGCTCTTATTAATTGAAAAGAACGCATTTTCTTTTCAGGTTCATTATTAATAACATCTTCTTTAGAAAACTTTAGAAGGTATAATAATTCTTTTTTTGTCGATATGCTTTGATTTTCTGCTTTCATATTTTTTATTTTTACACTTAGTATAGTTAAAGATAAAAAACTAACAGAAATATGTATAATTTTTTGATTTTTTTTGAGAATTAACAGTGTTATTTCATTTGTTTTTAAGAAATATACATCTTGATTAATTATAGTTCACTTACGAATTCTCGAAAAACTTGTTTGTGTTTATCCATATCTACTGTTGGTGCAAAAGATGCGCGTATGATATAATCTTTATCACCTTCTTTAGTTGTTCCTTGAGTTGAAGTAGCAGGAATAGTCCAATAGACTCCTTTTAATTGCCCATAGCTTACACAGTATTTACTCTCTTGAGGTATTTGTGTAATCATTGCAGAAATGAGTTTATGGTTAAGCACTCTCTTGTAAGTTTCTTTTTCTTGAGCAGTGTTACCTTTTGTGGGTAAATCTAACGAGAATACAGAAGGAGTAAAGCCGTCGTAAGCAAGTTCGTTAGAGACAAAATTAATGGTAGCTTCAGGTAGTACTTCTTCTATAAAAGAAACAAACTCGCGAGTGTTTTTATATGCTTCTGCAATGCGAGTAACCATACTTGGAGTTTGTTGGGCTAGTATTTCATATTGTTGTGTGGTTGCTTCATTGTCACAGAGGTTAAGGTGTAGCTCTATTTTTCTTATAAACTGAGATGCCTTTGTATTAGCAACACAATATCCAGCAGTACATTTACCGCCACTAGGAAATTTAGAGCCACTTGCATATGCAATGGCTTGTACGTTACCTAAGATGTTTTGCTCACCTAAAAAGTGAACTTGTGGGCAAAATGTTTGGTCTAAGATAAAAACAGGTGCAATGGCTTGCGCTCCCTTGGATGTGTTTCTCTGCTTAGAAAGTGCCATTTGTAGCGCTTTTAACTCAGGAACTTCTACACGAGGATTAGTTGGGATTTCTGCGATGATATAAGGTATTGCATCCTCTAGAGCAAGTTGATGAAGTACTGTTTCTACACTTGATACCATATCGTTATCACGGTCTACCGGGAGGTCCATAACATGTACATTGGTTATACTCGCGGCAACGCGTCTAGCTTGGTCATTAGTGCCTCCGTAACAATTAGGAGGAACTATGAAGTATATAGGATTGTTAGGGTGCTGTTCTTTAGCGTGATCTACTAATCCCATCATAATAGCATACTGCATAGAAAGCCCACTAGAACCCACTAGAGTAGGCGTTGTTGTATTTGTAATGTTATTAATAGTTTGAACTACTTCTTGTTTGTGCTGTTCGTTACGTGTAATACCTGTAACTGTCTTGCCATTAGCCATAGCTTCTAAGGTCATATGACAATTTATAGGAGTCATCGCTATGGTTTCCCTCCTTCGTACGTGTTGGATAGCAGAGATGTAAGAGGTGCTCTGGTTTCCTACAATTAAAATACTCCCTAGAGATTCTTTTGTGTTAATGTAAAAATCTATGCTAGCGTCTAAGTCAAAATGTGTGATGTCTTTTTGGTTTGAAACAAGAATAGTACTTCCATTAAAATCATTAGCAGGGGTATGATTTTTTATAGCTATTAGTTCAAAATCATACTCGTAGACAGCGCGTATAACATCTGCATTAAATTGCTGAGGTAATTCCCCTGAATATAAAATACGAGTTTTCTTCTGGTCTTGTGCGTTTTGTCGTAAAACAGCTAGTATTCCCGTAGTCTGAGACGAAAAACTAATTACCTGTGATGGCTTAATGTCTAATTGTTGAGCAATAGTCCACTCCAAAACACTAGATAAAGGGTGTCCTAGTCTTATATAATCGTAAGCAGTAGGTAACTGCTCTAGAGTATCTTTAGAGATGTTTTTGGCGGTATACAGCTCTTGAAATTGCTCTAAGAAGCCTGTTTTTGCCTTTTCTTCGTTATAGATGTCAAGACGATGTGTGGTAAGCGTTAGCCAGTCATTTGGCATGTTCTTTAAAACAGTATGTATAAATTCTAACAATGAAGTATGACTCATAAAGATGAAATGAAAATTGTTGTTTTGACTGTAAAAATAATCAAAACATATTGCTTGAAACTGTAATTTTTAGAGAGATATTATTTTGGATATGGGCTATATGAATACCTATTTATAGTTTAAAACCTTATGATAATAATAAAAAAAAACCTCTGTCCCAAGGAAGAGGTTTTAGAGTAATTTATTTTAGAGAACCCTGCTTGTTTTAACAAGCAAGAATGTATAATCTATGCTTCGTATTTACTATTTACATAGTTCATTAAGTCTACATCTTGACCCAATAATACATCCTTAGGGTTGATACGCCCTTCTAGAGAGTCATTTTCTAGTTTAAGTACGCCACGAGGACATACAGCGCTACATACACCACATCCTACACAGCTAGAACGTACGATGTTCTCTCCTTTTTGTGCATAACTACGTACATCAATACCCATTTCACAATGTGTAGAACAGTTACCACAAGAGATACATTGCCCTCCGTTAGTTGTAATTCTAAACTTAGAGAAAAGACGTTGTTGTATACCTAAAATTCCTGCCATAGGGCATCCCATACGACACCAAACACGGTTACCAAGAATAGGGTAGAAACCTGTTCCTATCACTCCAGAAAATATAGAACCTATTCCAAAACCATAAAAGCTACGCATCCCATCTGTAAGACCATACTCTTTTGTATTAAGTCCAAAAGAAAGATATTTTGCATTAATTTTTATATTGTTGATATCCATAAATGATAAGAGAACAAAGAATCCTAATGTAATTACAAGTGCAACTACAGCACCTTTAAATGCATCGCTCTTTAATTGGTCTCTTTTCCAGTAAGCAACTGCTGCAAACACAACAACTAAAAATGTACCTGAACTTAGTAAGAATGTGTTTTTTGTAAACCAATATTTCTCGCTGTCATATCCTAAGTAAGTAGAGATAACTGCGGTAGTAAAAATGACAGCAAAAACAAGTACTGCGTTAATCATCCAACGCTCTAGTTTCCAAGCAGACATTTTTTTAGAAGAAAGGTGACGGTAAGGGTCTCCTGCAGTTTCAGCAAGACCTCCACAACCACATACCCATGAACAATACCAACGCTTTCCATACTTATAAGTTAAGAAAGGAGAGATTACAAAAATCATTAAGATTCCTAAAATTAAAAAGAATAGCCCTATGTTTTGTGCGTTAATAAATTGGTCTACACGCCATTGCTCAAAGGCATAGTAATTAAGAGGCCACATAAGCTTCATGTCATTATAAGGCAATGAGAAACTGTCTGAGTTAAGACGTGCCATAAGTTCTGGAATCACAAAGGCAAAAGCTGTCTGGAAAAACATAACGCTTAAGGTACGTAATTGCTCATAGCGATTGTGCTTATATTTCCACATAAACTTGATTCCAAAAGCGATAATAGCAACTGTATAGAGCGTTCCATACATAAACCATTGACTTGCTTGACTTCCTTTTAAAAACTGGCTAAGAGGGTCAAAAAGGCCTACAAGTCCAGTATTAGTTCCATCTACTACTTGTCCTAATCCAAGTGTTTCTGAGTAGAAATATAAGACTACATAAAATCCTGTAAGAGATATCCCAGCAATCCACCCTAATACTCCACGGGAAGACATAGACTTAAGCCAAACGCCATCATTCTTAATTCCCGGTAATTTGTGAGCGTATAAACCCTTAGAATATACAATAATACCTGCTGTAATTGCTGTTAATGATACTGTGAGCCATAAAGCATTACTGCCTAACTCTACGCCTAGCATAGCAAGTACAAGTACAAATAATCCAGCCATTCCTATAAGAACGCCTATTTTTTGAGTGGTATTTAAACTTACAGGTTGTCCTGTGAGTGCCATGTTTCTTTCTATCATAATTAGTTAAATTTCCGCGAAAGCGGAAATATCATCCGCTTATTCACAAGGTTACTTATTTTTTTGTTTGGTCTTCCGTTTTCACGGAAAATATGTCATCTCTTACGCCATTACAGGTTGAGATTGATATGCTTGTTGTATGTCTTTTTCAAAATGCTTAAAAAACTCAGGGTCAAAATTAGCTTCTGCCAGATGCTTTATAACATAATCTGTATCACGTCCTTCTGTAAGCCATTTGTCAAAAACTTCATGTCGCATTCTAATACCAAAGGTATTAATACCTATAAATTTTCTAGTGTCTTTGTGGGTAGCAACAGTGATACATTTTGTGTCATCTTCATGTTTCCAATGAAAAAGCTCTTGATGTTCAGGAGTACCTCGAGTATCACTAAATACCCAACCATACGTTTGGTACTCTATATCCATAAACTTGGCACTGTTAAACCAATGTCCTGGATTATATGCTGTAGGTCTGCCACAAATAGTTTGTGCAAGTGCTTCACCCATCATACGTCCTGTATACCATACGGCTTCAATAGGACGGCGCCCATTGATCCCCTCGTGCTGTTCTGCACAGTCTCCTATGGCATAAATGTCTTTAATATTAGTCTCTAGCATAGGGTTTACTTTAATCCCTCTACCTAGTTCTATACCGCTGTCTTTTAGGAAATCTATATTAGGCGATACTCCAGCAGTTAAGCCTACTACACTACAAGGAATTTCTTCTCCTGTTTCTGCAATAACAACTGCTCTTGCGTTACCGTTTTCGTCTGCTAGAATTTCTTTAAGGTTTGTTCCTAAACGTAAATCTATATGATGATTTTTAATATGTCTAGAAATCATAGCGCTTTCGCCGGAAGGCAATACACCGTTCCAAAAACTATTTTCTCTTACTAAAAATGTAACAGGAATATCACGAGAGCGTAGCATCTCTGCCATTTCTATCCCAATAAGTCCACCACCAACAATAACAGCACCTTTACATACCTTGTTATTAGGAGCATTATCTTCTAGTTTTTGTAGGTCTTGTGCGCTATACATCCCTTGAACTCCACCTAAATCTTGTCCAGGCCAACCAAATTTATTAGGCTTAGATCCTACAGCTAGGATGAGTTTGTCGTAGCTCATAGAGTCTCCATCGGCAAATAGAAGGCTTTTATTTGAATGGTCTATAGTTTGAACAAAAGCACGTTTTAACTCTATGCGATTTTTCTTCCAGAAATAAGGCTCATACGGTTGGGTATGTTCAAATTGCATATGCCCCATGTATACATACATAAGAGCAGTTCTAGAGAAAAAATAGTCCGTTTCTGCAGAGATAATGGTAATGCGTTTGTCTGAGTTTTTTCGGATGTGCCTAGCAGCCGATACTCCAGAAATACCATTCCCTATAATGACAATGTGTTCTTGCATATACTTGTTTTTTGCGAAAGCAAAAATATTGTTAGCTTAGTCGCGATGATTTTTAGGTTACTAGTAAATTAATACTCGATTTGATATTTTGTTTAATGTATAAAGATGTTTATATTTTGTTAAACAATGTGTCGTCTCAAATATACTTACTTAACATAAAAA
>CAZJRA010000085.1:0-6576 GCA_964548335.1 uncultured Flavobacteriaceae bacterium
CGGAAGCAAAACTTGTACACTACAATCGGGTTATTCTTTAAAATTGTATTATTTTTGAGATTAAATGAATCTAAAAACTAAGATGTCTCAACCCACGTTTGGAGTTATAGGAGGCGGTAGTTGGGCTACTGCTATCGTAAAGATGTTATCTGAAAACCAATCTAAGATAGGATGGTATCTCAGAAACCAGCAAACGATAGACCATATCAAGACTGAGTTACATAACCCTAACTACTTGAGTTCTGTAGAGTTTAAACCGGAACAATTGTTTTTAAGCAATGATATTAATGATATTGTGGCCTATGCAGATATCTTAATTTTTGCAGTGCCGTCTGCTTTTGTAAATGGCGAATTAGAAAAGCTAAAAAGTTCTTTACAAGACAAGATTATTTTTTCTGCTATTAAAGGGATTATTCCAGACAGTGGTAAGTTAGTAGGCCCTCATTTTCACGATGTATATAATATTCCTTTTCACAACATAGGTGTTATTTCTGGTCCTTGCCACGCAGAAGAAGTTGCCTTAGAGCGACTCTCGTACCTTACCATTGCTTGTGCGCATTCTGAAACTGCACAACTCGTAGCAGATAATCTCTCAAGCCATTACATACGTTGCACTACGAGTGACGATATTATAGGAGTAGAGTATGCAGCAACGCTAAAAAATATTTACGCCATTGCAGCTGGTATTGCACACGGTCTTGGGTATGGAGATAATTTTCAGAGTGTACTTATGAGTAATGCCATACGTGAGACTAAACGGTATGTAAAGAAAGCACATAAGATGAAACGCGATATTAACGGCTCTGCTTACTTAGGTGATTTGCTAGTAACGGGATACTCTACCTTTTCGCGTAATCGTATGTTTGGAAATATGATAGGCAAGGGGTATACTGTAAAAAGTGCCCAGATGGAAATGAATATGGTGGCAGAGGGTTACTATGCTGCAAAAAGTGCTTTAGAACTCAATAACTCTCGTGATAAGAAAGCAAAGATTCCTATTATAGAAGCCGTACATAGTATTCTTTATAAGGGTAAAAATGCAAAGAAAGTTTTTAAGAAGCTTACGGAGCGTTTGGATTAAAAGATAAACTAACGCGCCAGTATTCCTTTTTTATTCATTACGGCTAGCATAATCGCATTATCTTCTTGAATGCTATGCGCAGGGAACTCCCACCGCTTTTCGTACATCTTATTGTTTAAAAAATACGTTACAGAAAAAAAATTGTTGAGCTTTAAGACGCTGTCTTCCATAAACTCAATTTTTGCAAATCCTTTTGCGGGAAGCACTTCTATCTTGTGACGCATATAAGAAGTGATATTTGTAGTATCATAACCTTGTACGGTAATAAGCACCATCTCTAAAGGCTCTTGTCCGTCATTTATGATATAGGCATTCCAGTCTGTAGTATTATACTTCTCGTTAAACTCGTGTATTGCGGCAACATACACGTCTTTTACTTCTGGAATTTCGATATCTTTTTTCATACAATGTACGGTAGCGTGAGTCGTTTACGCCCCAAAGGGTAAAGTATTACAATGCAGATTTAAATTGCTCTAGAAAACGTAAATCATTCTCACTAAGCATTCTAATATCTGGAATCTGGTGTAGTAATAAGGCAATACGATCTATTCCCATTCCAAAGGCAAAACCGCTGTATTCTTTACTATCTATACCACAGTTTTCTAATACATTAGGATCTACCATACCACAGCCCATAATCTCTAACCAACCAGTACCTTTAGTCATACGGTAGTCTGTTTCAGTCTCAAGACCCCAATACACGTCTACCTCTGCACTAGGCTCTGTAAACGGAAAGTAAGACGGACGCAATCTAATTTTACTTTTCCCAAACATTTGCGTGGTAAAGTATTGCAAAGTCTGCTTAAGGTCTGCAAAGCTTACATCTTTGTCTATATACAATCCTTCTACTTGATGAAAAAAGCAGTGAGAACGGCCACTTATTGCTTCGTTACGATACACACGTCCTGGAGATATGGTACGTATAGGAGGCTTATTGTTCTCCATATAACGCACCTGTACAGATGAGGTATGCGTTCTTAGCAATACATCTGGATCTGTCTGGATAAAAAAGGTATCCTGCATATCTCTAGCAGGGTGATATTCTGGTAAGTTAAGTGCTGTAAAGTTATGCCAATCATCTTCTATCTCTGGCCCTTCTGATACGTTAAAACCTATGCTTGAGAAGATATCAATAATTTGATTTTTCACAATAGAGATAGGATGACGAGATCCTATTTCTATAGGACTTCCTGGCTTTGTAAGATCGCCATAAGAACCCGTATCTTCTTTGCTTTCTAAGGCTTCTTTAAGTAGTGTTACTTTTTCTAAAGCCGCCGCTTTTAATGTATTTACTACTTGCCCGTACTCTTTTTTAAGTTCGTTAGGCACACTTCGAAACTCTGCCATAAAATCGTTTACAATACCCTTTTTACCTGAGTACTGTATTCTAAAAGCTTCTACTTCTTCTAGGGTAGAGGCTTTAAAGGCTTCTACCTTGTCAATATGTTCTTTAATTTTATCTAGCATAGTCGTTTTCTTTCCTCCTTAAAAAAGGAAAGCAAATTTAATAAAAATGGTGTAGTTATAAGTAATTATAGGGATGATTACGCTTTCGCGAAAGTATCATTTTAAGAAATAAACTCTTTTTCTATAAAATACTGTACGATAGCATCTTTCATAAGCACTTGTTGTTCGCCTGCTTTTAAAGCAGGAAGAGGTTCTAACATTTTATAATGTGGCCAGCCATCTGGATCTTCAAAATCAAACTGATAATACCCAAATGGTTCTAATAATCTACATATTGCTATATGCATGATATTAACCTTTTCATCTTTTTTAAAAGGCCTATTGAGTTGCCCCAATTCTTGTAACCCAATAAGGTAAATGATACTGTCTAGGTCAAGGGTATCACCCTCGGCAAATCGAGCAGATAACTTGCTTACCACTGTGTTCCATCGTTCTTTAAGTTGTTCATCCCTTGCCATCATACAAAGATACAACGAGACAAAGTAAATTAGGTTAATTGATGTTTAAAATGGGATGTTTATATTTACGGTATGAATACAATAGATATCATTTTTGGAATTATCCTCCTTTTAGGATTTATTCAAGGGTTTAAGAAAGGCCTTTTTGTAGAACTTGCGTCCTTAGTAGGTTTAATAGCGGCTGTTTATGGAGCAATACACTTCTCTCATATTGCTGCAAACTGGCTTGCAGAGCGTACTTCTTGGACAGAAAAAGTTATTAATCTTGCTGCCTTTGCAATAACCTTTGTGATTATAGTTCTTATTGTTTCTCTTGCAGGAAAACTACTTACTAAGATTGCAAATTTTGCGATGTTAGGTATTATAAACAAAATAGCAGGAGCTGCTTTTGCAGTTATAAAATATGCTTTTTTATTAAGCGTCGTGATTATGTTTCTTAACGAAGCAAATGAGCGTATAGGTTTTGTGAGTGAAAAAGCGATGGAAGAATCTATCCTGTTTTCTCCTGTAAAGTCTATTGCTCCAGCCTTACTTCCATCCATACTAGAAAAAGCTAAAGAAGAAAACATCTACAACCCGGATAAAGAGGAGAATAAAGAATAGTTTTTAAAACCAACACCTACCTTTTTAGTAGGTGTCTTTTACAAAAGTTTTAAGATGATTAATACAGGTGTCAAAACTTTCGAAAACCTCATTTTCAGGAATTAAGTCAGGGATAATATCAATACGCTCTAGCATGTATTTAGGCTGCTTTTTAAGCCCTACAATGTGTACTTTAACACCTCTTAAGTGAAGCCCTAAGATAGTATCCTCCATAGCATACACTCCAGATTGGTCTACATAAGGCACTTTTTCCATACGCAGTATAACGTTAGAAGCTGTTTCTGGAATTTGCTTTGTTAATGCAGAAAACTCTGAGGTATACCCAAAAAATAGAGGGCCGCTTAAGTGCTTGATAAAAATCTCCTCTGTATATTTTTCTGGAAAATTAGTCTCATCAGACCAATTAGAATTATCGTAATCTTCTGGATTAAACCCTATAAGTTTAGATTGTTGGGTTGTAAAATCTCCCATTTTCTTCATAAACATTAATGAAGAAAGAATAAGTCCTATACCTACTGCATTAATAAGGTTCCAAAAAACAGATAGTATCAATACAATGAGTAATATTATTACTTCAGAGCTAATACCTAATCCTAATATTTTTAGGTCTCTAGGTAAGTTAGGAATGGCACGAAGTCCTTTGTAATCCATAACTCCTATACCTACGGTTATTAAAATACCTGCAAGTACCGCAGCAGGAATCTTAGAAGCTACAGGGCCTAATGCTAATAAAATAACAAGTAAGAGTATAGAGGCTATCATTCCTGATAGTTTTGTTTTCCCACCAGCATTTATATTTACTACAGTTCGTATCGTCGCTCCTGCTCCAGGAATTCCTCCAAAAACAGAGGCGATAGCGTTTCCTATACCTTGCCCCATAAGCTCTTTATTAGGGTTGTGTTTGGTCTTCGTCATATTATCTGCAATAACAGATGTTAATAAAGAATCTATAGCCCCTAAAAAAGCAAGAGATACTGCTGCTAGTATGTATGGTGATATTTCGGCGAGCTTAAATGAGGTAAAAATAGCTGTATTAAATTCTGGAAATCCAAAAGGAATTTCTGGAATAGGTTGATATTCTAAGCCTGCAGCATACGCAATACCAGAAACCACTACAAGAGCAACTAGAGTACTAGGAACAGCGGTTGTAATTTTCTTAAAACCATAGATAATAAATATGGTAGCCATTGCAAGAATAAGTTCTAACCAACGAATGTTTTTAAGAGCATTGGGCATTAACTTAACAGCTCCTGTCACACCACTTGCGTTAGATCCAGCGATGGCTGCAGCTTCTTTTTGGATTGCAGCAGGGGTAATCTCGTGAGCTCGGTTAATAGTTTCTTTAAAGTCTTTTATTTCAAGTATCCCTTCTCCAGCTTCTTCTTGAAGTATGTTGTGAAGTATTACTTCTTTTGCTTCAGAATTAAACCCAGCAACATACTCTTGATCTTCTTTAGGGTAATATCCCAAGGCAGGAAGAATTTGTGTAATGATTATCATAACCCCAATAGCGGTCATAAAACCAGAAACTACAGGGTAGGGTATATACTTAATGTATTTTCCTATCCCGAGAGCGCCTAGTATTATCTGAAAAACACCTGCAAGTAAAAATACTGTTAATATTGCGGGTAATGCAGTAGCTATATCACCATCATTGCTTGCTAGGATACCTGCAATTACAACCATACTTACAGCGGTCATAGGTGCTGTAGGTCCAGAAATTTGAGTAGGTGTTCCGCCAAAAAGGGCTGCAAAAAAGCCAATAATAATAGCTCCGTATAATCCTGCACTAGGACCTAATCCAGAAGATACACCAAAAGCAAGTGCTAGAGGTAAGGCTACAATTCCTGCGGTAATACCACCAAAGGCGTCACCTTTAAGATGTTTAAAGAAGTCTTTCACTATCGTAAATTTTTATAAAAATAAGTATTTATTTGCTTTTCAAGCTTAATACTTTGAGGCATAATGTTGTGATTTGTATTATTCTGTTATTAATAATCAGTGACTCTACTTTAATCTTAGCTATAAAACAGCTTATGATTTATGTGCATCAAAAAAACCCTGTAGAGCTAACTCTACAGGGTTTAATTAATTGTCAATCTATTTTATAAGACTTACAAGAAAACGTAAATATGCTTAATTACATTTTACCTGAATCATGTTCATCTTGCCATTTCTTAAGCTCAGCCCATTTTCCTTGTGCAGCCATTTCAGATTGCATAGGCCAGCTTTTAGGATTATGAAGTTCGTAACGTTTTCCACCGCTTTTAAGAACTTCTTGACATTTCTCTACAGAGGTAGCTCCTAGTTGAGCCCATGTCTTAATATCAAAATTATGGAATAAGTCTTTAATTTTAGGTCCAATTCCCTCTACAATAGTAAGGTCATTTTCTGCAACTTTTTTTCCAAAAGCCATTTTTGCAGCACCGCCATCAAAAGAAACTCCAGCTGAAGCAGTACTTATAGTAGATGCAGCAGTTGCGGCAGCTCCAGCAGCAAAACCACTTGCCATACTAGCACCACCTTTTGATGATGTGCTATTACTTGAAGTTGCAGATTTTGCATTTAACTTATGTTTACAAGCGCCAAGATCTCTTTGTAATTTATCGCTTTTGCTATTACAAGCATCAAGATCTCTTTGTAATTGACTGTTTTTGCTCTTGCAAGCGTCAAGGTCTGCACTAAAATCGGTGTCATTAGATCCACTATTTCCTAAAAGACGTCCTAAAAGGTATCCTAAAATAGCACAGATTAAGCCTACTAATAAAGGAATTAGCCAGCATAGTATATTTGAATTGTCCAATATATTATTGTTTTAATAGTTTGTTATTAGTTTAAAGTAACGACAAAGCGTCTGTTTTTTGCTCTTCCTTGGGGAGTTCTGTTATCAGCATTAGGTGCAACAGGTCCTGTAGAAGATGTTGTAATTTTTGAATTAGAGATGTCATTTTTGTTAAAATAATCTTT
>CAZJRA010000086.1:0-6553 GCA_964548335.1 uncultured Flavobacteriaceae bacterium
TAATTACACTACTCGTAAGCTTATTTACCTCTTGTTATACAGAGCTAATTATACAAGATAACACCACAAACGCAGGTCCTGTACCTGCATTTGTAGTAGACGATCTTATTAACGATTATGAAATCTGGTATGTAGATATTAATCGCTCTTCTGTAAATACTGTCATTCCGTTTTTTCAGCAAGCGTTTACAGTATCTTTTAGAAACGGAAACATCTTTGCAAACAACAACCTATCTGGTATAGGAAGTCAAGGGGATGGTTTTGGAACATCTGTAGGGTATTATGATACTTATCAAAACTTTGAGTTAGATGTTACTCATGATATAGATGGGTTTTATAGCCTAGATGTACGTACACTATCTCATAATGAAATAGAACTGTATCACCCAGACACTGGGGCGCGTTATGTGCTTGTGGGATATGAGAGAAGTACTTTTGACTACGACCTATTGTTTTATGACAACATACACTACTTCCTACAGGAGTTTATCGCTTGGGAAAAAATATACACGAGTACTACAGGTACTATTAATGCATTTGATTACGAAAATTTCTTACAGTTCCTGCCTGTTGGAGCAGAGGGCAACTTTAGAAGCTCAGAAGACAGAAACGGAAGCGCTATAAACAACCTGTTTTGGAATTATAACGGTATCTATGATATAGAGAATGTACCAGGTGATTTTTATCGTAAAACTTTAACATTAGATTATAATTTTCCAGACAATGAGTCCTTTGAACTCACCGTTATAAACGAAAACACAATAGAACTGTATCACTTGAGTTCTGGTACTACATACCGTTTTAGAGGAAAAGGGTTTATCCAGTTTAAAAATGCAGAAGAGAGTAAAGAAAAAGTTACTCCAAAGTTTAGAAAGAAAACAACAGCTATTAAAAAAGAAATAGAAGCGCTTAAAGCGAAAAAAGCATAAACAATTTTTGGTTGGTTATTTAGTTTTGGAACCGTTATACTAGTCTTTTAGTATAGCGGTTTCTTTTTTTAGATAGTGATACTGTCAAGGGTGATAGTATTTTATTTTTTAGAAAAAGAAAATTTGTACCTTTAAGAACACATTTTAAACAAACATAAATTAACACACACTATGGGATTATTTTCATTTATTAAAGATGCAGGAGCCAAAGTATTTGGAATTGGAAAAACAGAAGCAGAAGAGGCTGCAGAAGCAGCAGCGGCGGCAGTGGCAGCAAAAGCCGAAGCAAACGCAAAGGCTGCAGCAAATATGTCTGAAACTGTGCACGACCTAGGTCTTGAAATAGAAAATCTAAACATTACTATAGCAGGAGATACCGCTACCGTTACAGGAAAAGCATTAGACCAAGGAACTAAAGAAAAAATAATACTAGTTGTAGGAAATACCGCTGGTATTGCTGCTGTAGATGACCAGATGGATGTAGAAAATACGGAGCCACCTGCACGTTTCTACACTGTAGAAAAAGGGGATTACCTAAGTAAAATTTCGAAAGCGATGTATGGTGATGCTATGAAATACCCTATCATTTTTGAAGCAAATAAGCCTATGCTTACCGACCCTGATAAAATTTATCCAGGTCAGGTATTACGTATTCCGCATATAGAGGGGTAAAAATAATTGTGTATGAGAAATAGCTGTTTCTTATACACATTCTAAAAACGTGTATAAAATATTGAGATTTTTATACACGTTTTTTATGCTTTAAAAAAGCTTGCAATAAATACTCCCAAAAGGATTACAGCAACTATCGCAAAGAGGACGATTTTGTACTTTCCTGGATTGTTAGGCTCTTTTCTTGCTCTCAAATACTTGCTTATTGTAAACACACTTGAAGCAACAAATAATATTCCCGTAAATCCTAATAAAAACTGTGGTAGTGAATCGTCTGATTCTAAAATGCGTGCTAAAGCAAAATACACGAGAAAAGAAACCACCATCATAAAGCCATAGTACTTGACCTCTTTTGCGTTATGGTGCCTTAAGTCTCTCTTAGGCATTGTACAAACCCTTTATAGTCATTACTTTTTGTAAAAATTCATCTCATCTATTTCCTTCCAAACACCCTCGGGAAGTAAAGGCTTAATATTTTTACCTTGGGCAATATTTTTCCTAATCATTGTAGACGAGATTTGCATAATAGGAGCGTTTACCTTGTGTATTTTAGGGTGGTCTTGAAACTGATGCTCTACAGTACCGTCCGAAATTCTAGGATACACATAAATCTCATGTCTTTCCAAGATAACCTCATAGTTTTTCCACTTATGCAAGCCCTTAAGGTTATCCTCTCCCATAATTAAGCAAAACTCATAAGTAGGATATTTTTCTTCCAATACAGCAAGTGTATTTACAGTATAATTGGGTTGTGGTAGGTCAAACTCTATCTTGCTAGGCTGGATTTTATCATAATCCTCTAGGGCAGTATCTACCATATGATACCTATGGAAATTATCTAGTAAGCTACTTTTCTTTTTAAAAGGATTATGCGGTGTAATTACCATCCATATTTTATCCAAATCACTATGCTCTGCCATATGATTTGCAATGGCAAGATGCCCTGTGTGAATAGGGTTAAATGTTCCGAAATACAGTCCTATTTTCATAAAAAACTATGCGTTTCCTTTAAATTAAGACTTAATAATAAACGTGTCTACCAATTCGCGAGCTTCTTTAAGTGCCTTGTCTAAATCATCATTAAGAATAATGTGGTCAAACTGTGGTGCTGTTGCTAACTCTACAGAAGCTTTAGCAATACGCATATTAATCTTGTCTTCACTCTCTGTCATGCGCTTCTTTAGCCTAATCTTAAGTTCATCTACACTAGGCGGTTTTACAAAAACGGCAAGCGTTCTTTCAGGAAACTTCTTTTTAATGCGCAAGCCTCCTACTACATCTATATCAAAAATAACATGCTTTCCTAATGCCCATATACGCTGTACTTCTTTCTTGAGTGTCCCATAAAAGTTATCGCGATACACCTCTTCCCACTCTAAGAAATCTTCATCTTTAATATGTTGCTTAAAGTCTTCTAGAGAAATAAAATAGTAATCCTCGCCATGTTGCTCTTCTCCCCTAGCATCTCTACTAGTTGCCGAAATACTAAACTCAAGATTTAATTTTTCTTGTGCGAGCAAATGTCTTACAATAGTTGTCTTACCGCTTCCTGAGGGAGCAGAAAAAACAATAAGTTTTCCAGAGTGTTCGTCTATCTTAGCCACAATTTAAAGCACGTTTAAAACTTGTTCTTTTACTTTTTCTAGTTCATCTTTCATCTGCACGACAAGCTGTTGCATAGGTGCATAGTTAGATTTTGAACCTATCGTATTAATCTCACGTCCTATTTCTTGACCTATAAAACCTAGTTTTTTTCCGTTAGAGTTCTCAGAGTTTAATGCTTCTGTAAAGTAGTCTAAGTGATTCTTAAGGCGCACTTTTTCTTCGGTGATATCGTATTTCTCTAAGTAGTAAATAAGCTCTTGCTCAAAACGATTTTCGTCTAGCTCTACTTTTAAGTCTGTTACTGCTTTTTCAAGACGCACTTTTACACTATCCAACCTATCTACATCCATAGTGATTACCTCATCTAAAAGACGTTGCAAATTGCTAATACGCAGTTCAAATTCATTTTTAAGAGAGCTCCCTTCATCTGCGCGGTAGATATTTATTTCGCTTAAAGCGGAAGTTAAATTATCTAAAATAGCCTTGTACTCATTTTCATCTAGTTCTTCTCTTTCTACCTTTAAAGCATCTGGTAGGCGCACTGCCATTTTAAGTAGCTCTACATCTTCTACCCCACTCGAAGTTACTGTTTGGAGTTGGCTCATATACTCTTTAACCACTCCTTCATTTACTTTAGTATTGGTCGCCTCTCCTGTACTTTCTACATAAAGACCTACATCTACCTTGCCACGCTCTAGCGACTTTGCTACTAGATTACGGATGTGTAATTCTTTCTCCCTATAAGTAGATGGGATACGCGCATTTAAGTCTAGATTTTTACTATTAAGCGACTTTATTTCTATCGTGATTTTCTTGCCGGGAAGTTGTATCACACTTTTCCCAAAACCTGTCATGGATTTTATCATAGGTACAAAGATACGAATGCGATTACAGAAATATACGCGAAAAGTAAATACCCATCTATTCTCACTGTTATGAGTAGGTATAAGAACCTCTTATGACAAGGAGGATTACTTTATATTTTTATTCATAAACTGCCTTGCTTGCCACTGCGCTGTACTAAAAAACCCTACTAGAAGCAAATAGCCAAAAGTGGCTCCATAGACAGGCATATACCATAAAAACACGACACAGATAATAGCAAGTAAAAGACTGTACTGTAAATATCGTTTAGCTAAAAAACCATAGGCACTATACCACGTTTTTTCATCTCTAGCCCACCACTCAGGTACTTTTAAGACAAATGGATTTGTTCCCTTAGAAGGAGGAAAAAACCGAACAACTATTGCTATAAAAAAAAGCATCATCGCAGGTGCTAGGTTTGTGATTATAAAGGTGGTGTTCATTATTTTCTATTTCCGTTTTTATCAAAATGTTTATCTAGATATCGTATAGAGGCAAAAATAGCCACAAAAATCCCTATTAATAATACTACCATATGTATTATAACTGCATAAGGAGTATTCAAGACAATTAGCACGATACTTATAGCAGATAGGTATACTGCGTATGTCCACATATCTTGAGCATTGCGTTTATTTGCTTCATCCCATATATCTTGATTGGCCATCGTTCTTCTAGTACGAAAACCATAAAAATTATTAATCTTTTTAGGTGGATATTTTTTATAATACCAAGCAATGCCTAGCATAAGAACACAGTCAAAAAGAATAACTCCTATAAGCGTACTATCCATGATAAAAAAGGTATTTACATTTTTACTACAGCAAAACTGTAATCGCTATGATTTGTGCAAGTTAGGATTTTTTATAACGGGATAAAAACGACTTAAAGTTATATATTTGGTAACGCAACTTTCTCTTTTTTTACAAAGTGGTATATGCTTAAAAAGCAGAAAATTTACACAAGTATTAGCTTAAAAAAACCTCAATGAACAGAAGAAATTTTATACAGAAAAGTATTCTTACAGGTTCTTTCTTAGGCTTAGGGGGTATAGGGGTTTCTAGTCTTTTTGCTAAAAACAGCAAAACCGTATTATTTAAATACGCTCCGCGTATTGAACTATTTAAAGGCAACCCAACTACGCAGCTAAAACATATCGCCTACCAAGGTTTTACAGCTTTTGAAGATAGTGAAATACACAATAGGCAAGTTGCGCAACAAGAAGCAATAGCTGCTAGTATAAAACAATATGGGTTAACGATGGGAACCTTTGTAGGCCATAAAATCTATTGGACAGCGCCTAATCTCACTAGTGGTAAACAACATTACCGTGATGAATTTATAGCAGATATTAAACATAGCATAACCATAGCACAGCGTATGGATGCAAAGTGGATTACTGTAGTCCCTGGCAGCATAGACTCACCGTTAGAGATGAGTTTTCAAACCCAAAACGTGGTTGAAATACTTAAACAAGCAAGTGCACTCCTAGAACCTCATGGAATTACTATGGTGTTAGAACCTTTTAGCCTTAGCAAACACTCTGGATTATTTTTAAAAACCCTATCACAAGCATATGAGATTTGTAAAGCTGTAGATAGCCCTTCCTGTAAAATCTTGTTTACTATCTCCTCTCAAAAAACACAAGAAGAGAGCATCATTAGTAGTCTCGATAAGTATTGGAATGAAATTGCCTATTTTCAATTAGAAAACAAGCATAATGACCCTATAACTAGTGTTACCGACTATAAAGAAGTGCTTACATACATTCATAGTCGTGGTTTTAAAGGTGTTTTAGGGATGAACACAATCTCAAAGAATGCTACTCCACAAGAAACTTTCCTTTCATAAGGCCTGAGTGGCCCGGAAAACTACATATAAAATCATAGGTGCCTGCTGCAGGAGCGGTAAAAGTAACTTGGGTAGATTGCTTACCTCCTATCATCTTAGTATGTGCAATTACATCTTTTCCTCCTCTTGGAATCCAATCTTCTTTTTGTCCTGCAATAGCAGCTGCCGATGCAAATGAAGGAATGGCTACTCCTTGTTTTAAAAGCACAAAATTATGTCCCATAACCTTAATACTCCTTTTTCCTATGTGGTGTAGACTTAATGTTACTTTTTGACTCTCTTTTACTTTAAATTCGGTTTTACTAAACTTCATAACATCATTTGCCGTAAGAGTAAGAAGCACACTATTTTTATCTCCTTTGAGGACCTCTTTAGAAGACATTTTCATCGTTTTACTAACTTCCTTTGCCTTCTTTTTATCTCCCACACAAGAAGTTAAAAAGAGGACTAAAACTAGAGTCGTAAAAATAGATGGTAATTTCATAGTATATGCTTTATAAAACTAAAGTAGTATTCTTTGTTTTTTATCTCAAATTACGATTGAATTTCTTCAAAAAAGACAAGGGTGCGTTCTTCATTATAATAAACCCCACCTGCTTGATAAAAGCCTACGTGGCCACCGTGATCTGGGG
>CAZJRA010000087.1:0-6542 GCA_964548335.1 uncultured Flavobacteriaceae bacterium
ATAATATAATCTCTCCCGTAGGCGAGACGTGTCTTTCCATAAGCAATATTTACTTGTTCTGGAACAGGCTCTTTTGCTAATTGCGCCAATGCTTTTACCGCTGCTAGCTTCATTTCTTCATTAATTGCAGTGGCTCTTACATCTAAAGCTCCTCTAAAAATAAATGGGAATCCAAGCACATTATTTACTTGATTAGGATGATCCGAACGACCTGTAGCCATAATGATATCCTTTCTTGCTTCTATAGCTTCTTTGTATGGAATCTCTGGATCAGGGTTTGCCATTGCAAATACAATAGGATTATCTGCCATACTACGTATCATATCTTGACTTACTATATTCCCTACAGAAAGTCCTAAAAACACATCGGCACCTACCATAGCTTCTGCTAGGTTATCAAATTTTGCTTCACTTGCAAATAACGCTTGACTAGGATCTATATCATCCCTTTCATTTGTAAGCAAGCCTATACTATCAAACATATAAATATTTTCTAGAGGCACCCCTAGATTATGATATAATCGCATACAAGAAATGGCTGCACTTCCAGCTCCACTTACTGTAACTCTCACTTCATCTATCTTCTTATCTGCAAGTTCTATTGCATTTAATAACGCTGCTGCAGAAATAATAGCCGTCCCGTGCTGATCATCGTGCATCACAGGGATATCTAACTCTTCTTTAAGCCTACGCTCTATCTCAAAAGCTTCTGGGGCTGCTATATCCTCTAGGTTAATTCCTCCAAAGGTAGGAGCTATGTTTTTAACCGTTTCTATAAAGCTATCAGGATCTTTAGTATCTACCTCAATATCAAAAACATCTATATCTGCAAAAATCTTAAACAGTAGTCCTTTCCCTTCCATTACAGGTTTAGAAGCCTCTGGACCTATATCACCTAACCCTAAAACTGCTGTTCCGTTAGATATTACAGCAACAAGATTTCCTTTTGCCGTGTATTTATATACGTTATTAATATCCTTTTCTATCTCTAAACATGGCTCCGCAACACCCGGTGAATAAGCTAATGCAAGATCTCTCTGCGTGGCATATTTTTTTGTTGGGACAATAGCTATTTTCCCTGGCTTTGGCTTTGCATGATATACAAGTGCTTCTCGACGTTTATTATCTTTCTTCATAAATACGTTTCTATACATTCAAAAATAAGCATATTACAGTGAGCAACGGGATCTTTTGTTTTAATATCTTGTTAAGAGAATCACAATTAAACTACAGCTGTTCTATTTTTTTAGTGCTTTAATATTTCTCTGTAATCCAGAAAATTTGGTGCGCTTTACTGCAGACTTCCTAAAGATTTCTGAAAAAACCTCTTGAGTAATCTCTTCCCAATCTTGCTTACTATTTCCTAATAAATCAGAGTGTGGATTAAATAAAGGTTCACTGTGCGCCTTGCTAAAACGGTTCCAAGGACACACATCTTGACATACATCACAGCCAAACATCCAATCATCTAAGTGCGCTTTCGCGAAAGCGGGAATTTCATTTTTTAACTCGATCGTAAAGTAACTTATACACTTACTCCCATCTACCTTATAAGGATCTACAATTGCTTGAGTAGGGCAGGCATCTATACAGGCTGTACAACTTCCGCAATGATCTGTAACAGGGGTGTCGTATTCTAAATCTAGATCTACAATAAGTTCTGCAATAAAATAAAAAGAGCCTGTTTTTTTAGTAAGCAAATTACTATGTTTTCCTATCCAACCCAAACCACTCTTTGCTGCCCAAGCTTTATCTAAAACAGGAGCGCTATCTACAAAAGCACGACCAGCCACGTCTCCTATGTGTTCTTGTATTGAGTGTAAAAACTCTTTAAGTTTATCTTTAATTACAAAATGATAATCTCGCCCGTATGCGTACTTAGATATTTTATAAGAATCTTCACGTTGCAATTCATGTGGATAGTAATTAAGAAGCAAAGAGATCACACTTTTAGAACCTTCTACAAGTTTAGTTGGATCTAAACGCTTATCAAAGTAGTTCTCCATATACTGCATTTCGCCATGCCTATTTTTCTGAAGCCAAGATTCTAATCGAGGAGCTTCTTCCTCTAGAAAACCTGCCTTAGAAATACCACAAGACATAAACCCCAAACGTTTTGCTTCGGCTTTAATAAATGAAGTATTCTTTGATCGATTCTCTATCATTATCTTTTAATAAATTTTAGAATAGCTCCTTTAGGTTTTAAGGTAATTAAAGGTGTAATACCTATAGAATCTCCTACAGGTTGTATGCTGTAATTTGACACCACTTGAGATACTGCCATCATCATCTCATACATTGCAAAATTATTACCAATACACATACGAGGGCCTGCGCCAAAAGGAAAATAGGCTTGATGTTTCATTCCTGCATTGTCCTTAAATCTTGAGGGCATAAATTTTTCGGGAGTCTCCCAATACTTAGGGTGTTTATGCATCTCTATGACAGAAAATAACAAATTAGAATCATTAGGGAAATGATAATCCTCAAACGAATCGGCTGCAAGGTTTACCCTATCTATAAAATAAGCGGGAGGATACAAACGCATCGTTTCTTCTACAACCTGCTTGGCATACTCATTAGCACGTAAATACTCCATTAGATCGGCTGAGTTTGCTTTCGCGAAAGCGGAAGTCTCCCTTAACACTTCTTGTTCTTCTGGATGATTTGCTAGTAATTGAAAAGCAAACGTAAGTGCATTTGCCGTCGTCTCGTGTCCTGCCACAAAAAGAATAAGAATCTCATCTATAAGCTGCTCTTTGGACATCGCACTGCCATCTTCATAACGAGCATCTAGCAACATATCCAATAGATCATCATATCTATTACCACTTGCTTTTCGTTCTTGCACTAAGTCATCTAAAATATCTCTAGATACTTGCGTAAGGGCAAGGTGTTTTTTAATAGGTCCAAAATATTTAAAATACCACCCTAAAAAAGGTTGCCTCAGTTCTCTAACGAGCATCTTCTGAGCTTCTTCTGTACTATGTTTTAACTGGTTAATAACAGCTGTGTCAATATCTGAACTAAAAAGGGCTTTTGCCACCACTTTAAAAGCTAGGCTATTGCAGATAGGAAAAATATCGACCTTTTGGTTTACTGGAATCTTATCTACCTCCGAAGCAATAACAGATTGCATTGTTTCTAGCAATAGGGCAAGCTGCTTTTTATGAAATGCAGGTTGGATTAACTTACGTTGTTTACGCCATGAATCTCCTTCATTAGTAAGGAGGCCATTCCCTACATACTTCTTTAAGTCTTTAGTCTGTATTTTAGACTTCGTATAATTACGTTGATTTTTCTGTAATGTATGCCTTAAAAAATCAGGGTTTCTAGAAAAGAATAGATGATTTATAGGGCTGATATTAAGTTGAAAAATATCACCATGACGTTCAAAATTTTCATGATGAAATGGTAGTGGGTTTTTAACAATACTACGTGCGTGCTTAAGAAATCTAGGAAATGTTACAATAGGAATTTTTTCACCTCTCATCTCTTAAAACAATCCTCCTTGTACGGGGCCTTTAGTTCTCCCTAAGTGTTTATATGCTTGCTCCGTCACCTCGCGACCTCTAGGCGTACGCATAATAAAGCCTTGTTGAATCAAAAACGGTTCATATACCTCCTCAATCGTCTCTGCACTTTCAGAAACAGCAGTTGCCAAAGTGGTTATCCCTACAGGACCTCCCTTAAACTTATCGATAATAGTTTCTAAAATCTTATTATCCATTTCATCTAGCCCGTGTGCATCAACATGTAAGGCTTCTAGGCTGTACTTAGCAATCTTTATGTCTATACTACCATTCGATTTAATCTGAGCAAAATCTCTTACTCTCCTAAGCAATGCATTTGCAATACGAGGTGTCCCCCTACTCCTACCAGCTATTTCTATTGCAGCTTCCATAGAGATTGGCACTTTTAATATATACGCACTTCTCTGCACGATACTTGTAAGCAGTTCTGTAGAATAATATTGTAACCGTGACGATATTCCAAAACGTGCACGCATAGGTGCGGTCAATAAACCTGAACGTGTGGTAGCACCAACCAATGTAAATGGACTTAAATCTATTTGTACCGTTCTTGCATTAGGACCTGTCTCAATCATAATATCAATACGATAGTCTTCCATAGCAGAATACAAATACTCTTCTACAATAGGACTAAGCCTATGAATCTCGTCTATAAAAAGTACATCTCTTTCTTCTAGATTTGTAAGTAAGCCTGCCAAATCTCCTGGTTTATCTAATACAGGACCAGAGGTGATTTTAATATTCACCCCTAATTCATTGGCCAAAATATTTGCAAGAGTTGTCTTACCTAAACCTGGAGGACCATGAAAAAGAGTGTGATCTAAAGCCTCTCCTCTTAAGTTTGCTGCTTGCACAAAAATCTGCAAGTTTTCTAAAACCTGATCCTGGCCCGTAAAGTCCTCAAAGGAAAGAGGCCTTAAGGCACGTTCGACATCCATTTCTTCATTGGAATAGCCCTGGCTTGTTGGATCTAGATTTTCATTCATAATAGATGACTAAGGTGTCTTCCACAAATATAAGGATTGTAAAAACATCCGTAACAAACACAACAGAGCATTTACTCATAGTCAAAGGAAAGGTAAAACCGATAGAAAAAAGAAAACCCATTCGTTTCCGAATGGGTTTTATAAACTATAACATCTATTTCTTAATGATGCATTTCTTCTTCGTTGTCCTGTAACGGGATGTGCTGTGGCGCAAAATCCTGTCCAGCTATTACATAGTCTGACTCATCTTTATTCAACTTAGAATAATCGTATGGCCAACGGTGTACTTCTGGAATTGGACCATCCCAATTTCCATGAATATGTTTCGCTTCTGTAGTCCATTCTAAAGTGTTAGAATTCCAAGGGTTTTTAGACCCCATCTTTCCGTAAAACATAGAGTGAATAAAGTTATAAAGGAATACCAACTGTGCTGCTGCCGTAATAAAGGCAAAAATAGTAATGGTAACATTTACATCTGATAAATCATCAAAATACGGGAACGCTGTATTTGTATAATAACGTCTAGGTAATCCTGCCATTCCAATAAAGTGCATTGGGAAGAAAATACCATAAGCCCCTATTACTGTTATCCAAAAGTGAACATACCCTAGGTTTTTATTCATCATCCTTCCTTCAAACATTTTTGGGAACCAGTGATACACACCAGCAAATAATCCATACAATGCAGAGATACCCATTACTAAGTGAAAGTGAGCTACTACAAAATAAGTATCGTGTACGTTTATATCTAAAGTACTATCCCCAAGAATAATTCCTGTAAGACCTCCAGATATAAATGTAGAAACAAGACCTATAGAGAAAAGCATTCCAGGGTTGAACTGTAAGTTTCCTTTCCAGAGGGTTGTTATATAGTTAAATGACTTTACAGCAGAAGGAATCGCAATTAATAAGGTTGTAAAAGTAAATACAGATCCTAAGAATGGATTCATCCCTGAGATAAACATATGGTGACCCCAAACAATTGTTGACAAGAATGCAATTGCTAAGATAGATGCAACCATCGCACGGTAACCAAAAATAGGTTTCCTTGAGTTAGTCGCAATAACTTCTGAAGTGATCCCTAATGCTGGAAGCAATACAATATATACCTCTGGGTGACCTAAGAACCAGAAAAGGTGCTCAAATAATACAGGTGAACCACCAGAGTTATGTAATACTTCTCCTCCAATATAGATATCAGATAAGAAGAATGAAGTGCCAAAACTTCTATCCATTATAAGCATTAAGGCTGCAGATAATAATACTGGGAATGAAACAACACCAATAATTGCAGTTACAAAGAATGCCCAGATAGTAAGTGGAAGACGAGTCATCGTCATCCCTTTAGTTCTTAGGTTAAGAACCGTTACTACATAGTTAAGTGATCCTAATAATGAAGACGCTATAAATATAGCCATAGACACTAACCATAAAGTCATACCCATTCCAGAAGCGGCAATACTATTAGGTAGCGCACTTAAAGGAGGATAGATTGTCCATCCTGCTGCCGCTGGTCCTGACTCTACAAACAGAGACAATACCATGATTAGAGATGAGATAAAAAACAACCAATAAGATACCATGTTAAGGAACCCTGACGCCATATCACGTGCACCAATCTGAAGTGGAATAAGCAGGTTACTAAAGGTACCACTCAAACCAGCTGTTAGCACAAAGAATACCATAATAGTACCGTGAATCGTAATAAGTGCTAAATACACATTAGGATCCATCACACCATCTTTACCCCAATCTCCTAAAAGAATCTCGTAAGCAGTAAACTCATGGTCAGGCCAAGCAAGTTGTAAACGGAATAATAAGGACATTGATATCCCTACAATCCCCATAATAATACCTGTGATTAAATATTGTTTAGAAATCATTTTGTGATCTATACTAAAAATGTACTTAGTCACAAAAGTTTCTTTATGATGATGATGTCCGTGATCATCGTGAGAGTGATCTACTGCTGCTGCGTCTGCTGACATAATCTATATCTTTCTTTAATTAGTTTTTTTATTTA
>CAZJRA010000088.1:0-4728 GCA_964548335.1 uncultured Flavobacteriaceae bacterium
GCCTATGCCTTTACAAACGAATACGAATTTATGGCAGTAATGGTAGAGTACTTCTTTGAATCTCCTGAAGATTTTAAAAATCATTTTCCACAATTATACAATTATGTGCGTACCATGTTTAATTTTAGATACGCTGGTTATTAATCACTTACTATGTTTTTAGTATCTTAGGTGCTATAACTAAACAATCTATTTTATGGAAGAATTACAACACTCTTATCAACCTTTTGTAAGTGCTTTGGCCGAAGAAGAAAGAGTAGCGTTTTATCGTAAAACGTACACTCATGTTGCCCTGGCAGTACTACTATTTATTGTAGTCGAATATCTATTTTTTCAATCTCCTGTTATTGTAAACTTTGCAGCTTCTCTTATGGGAGGATGGAGTTGGTTAGTACTATTAGGAGCTTTTATGCTAGTCACAAACTATGCAGAGGGTCTTGCACTTAAATCTCAGGATAAGAATGTGCATTATATGGCATTGTTAATTTATGTGATAGCAGAGGCATTTATTTTTATTCCTATGCTATTAATTGCGTTTAATATGATAGATGGTGTAGCTATGCTACAGCAAGCAGCAGTTATGACAGTTGCATTGTTTGTAGGCTTATCTGCTATTGTGTTTTTTACAAAAAAAGATTTTTCTTTTTTACGCTCTATCCTTGTTATGGGCTTTATGATCGCTTTAGGTCTTATTGTGGCAGGAACTATATTTGGGTTTGACTTAGGGCTATGGTTTAGTGTTGCTATGGTGGCTCTTGCTGCAGGTTCTATACTTTATACAACATCCAATATGGTACATAAATACAATGAAGAACAATATGTTGCAGCGGCTCTTGGTTTGTTTGCATCTTTAATGTTATTATTTTGGTACATACTTCGCATTTTTATGTCTAGAGATTAGAAGATACATTAGGTACATCGTACATAAAAAAGGCTGGAAAGAGTGATCTCTTTCCAGCCTTTTTAGTATCAAGGATAATAGTTGTTTAATTCACTAAGTCGCTAAGCCCTTTAATCGTTTCAGTAGGGTTGTTAGATTTAAAAACATAACTTCCTGCAACAAGTACATCTGCACCAGCCTGCACGAGTTGTTTTGCGTTTTTATCAGTAACGCCACCATCTATTTCAATAAGGGTTGTTGCTTTTTTACGTATTATCATTGTTTTTAAGGCTTGTACCTTCTCATAGGTATTCTCGATAAAGCTTTGTCCTCCAAAACCTGGATTTACGCTCATAATGCACACGAGATCTAAGTCTTGTATTACATCTTCTAGTACATTTACGTTAGTGTGTGGGTTTAATGCGACCCCTGCTTTCATTCCAGCAGCCTTTATAGCCTGTATTGTCCTGTGTAGGTGTGTGCACGCTTCGTAGTGTACCGTAAGGATATCACTTCCTAAATCTGCAAAGGTTTGTATATAGCGATCGGGATCTACAATCATAAGATGTACATCTATGGTTTTTGTAGCGTGTTTTGCGATATCTCGTAATACAGGCATCCCAAATGATATATTGGGAACAAAAACACCATCCATAATATCTATATGAAACCAATCTGCTTCACTAGCATTTATCATTTCTACATCTCTCTGTAGGTTAGCAAAATCAGCAGCAAGTACAGAAGGCGCAATACGTTTTTTAGACATGAGTATATGTTTGAATATTGGATAAAACTACAATTTCTCTAGGGGCTTTCCTAAGAAAGTTTTAATAGTATATATAATTCCTTTTATCTCTTTAAATTAAGAGGTGTATGTTGTAGATAGACATCTATAAATTAATAATCCCCGACAATTTGTCGAGGATTATTAATACTATATTATAATACTTCTTAAGTATTAACCTAAGTAAGTTTTTAATATTTTACTACGTGATGTATGCTTTAATCTACGTATCGCTTTTTCTTTAATCTGGCGAACACGCTCACGAGTTAAATCAAAAGTTTCTCCTATTTCTTCTAGTGTCATTGGGTGTTGATCTCCTAGACCAAAATAAAGTCTAATAACATCTGCTTCACGAGGCGTAAGTGTCTCTAACGCTCTCTCAATCTCTGTTCTTAAAGATTCGTGTAGTAACTCACGATCAGGATTAGGAGACTCTCCAGAACGTAATACGTCGTATAGGTTAGAGTCTTCTCCTTCTACAAGAGGTGCATCCATACTTACGTGACGTCCAGAATTTTTCATAGACTCTTTTACGTCATTAATAGTCATGTCTAGTTCCTTTGCAATCTCTTCGGCACTTGGTGGGCGCTCATGAGCTTGCTCAAGAAAAGCATACGTTTTGTTTATCTTGTTAATAGATCCAATCTTGTTAAGAGGTAATCTTACAATTCTAGACTGTTCTGCAAGAGCTTGTAAAATAGATTGTCTAATCCACCATACAGCATAAGATATAAATTTAAAACCACGAGTTTCATCAAAACGTTGTGCTGCTTTGATTAAACCTAAATTTCCTTCATTAATAAGATCCGGAAGTGTTAATCCTTGGTTTTGGTACTGTTTTGCTACAGAAACTACAAAACGCAAGTTTGCTTTTGTAAGCTTTTCTAAAGCTCGTTGATCTCCAGCTTTAATTTGCTGTGCTAATTCCACCTCTTCATCAGCTGTGATAAGGTCTACTTTTCCAATTTCTTGTAAATATTTATCTAGGGATGCAGTCTCACGATTCGTTACCTGCTTGGTAATTTTAAGTTGTCTCATTAATCAGCTTTAGGGTTCTTAACTCTTCTACTTATTATACGTAGGAAGCGTTCAAAATGTTACAAATTTTAAAGTGTTTTTTGAAATTATTTTTAAACGTAGGTTTAATTAGCTGGTAATAAAATCTTTGTACTCTTTAAAAAATTGTTCCATCTTATCCATATTGTTGTAAAAGAACTCAAATACTTCTGGCCAAGTCTGTTTGTTGTGTATACTCACACCTTCTTTTACAAGATATACGCGGCTTATAGCTTTACCAGAATCTAGCGTATAGTGTGAGTCAAAAATAAGTTCTGGAGATATTTCTTCGAGCATTAGTTTTTTGAGACTTTCTAGCTTTTCGTAATAATAGCCTTGTAGTAAAGCATCATTAGACGTGACATCTATAGAGACAAAGGCTTTTTTAGTATCAAAACTAAACTTAAGCACAAAATCTTTGATGCCTGTATTGTACAACAACCATTTTCTGGGATGTCTCTTGCCAAAAAATATCCAAAAGTCTTGACGTATTTTTTTAGAATCTTCTTTGCTAAACATTAGAGAAAATAGGCTAATACAACGCCTGTTACAATTGCTGCAAATTTTGAGGCATTAAACTGATGATTCTTTGAAGACTCAAATAAAATAGTGGTGGCAACGTGTAATAAAATCCCTACGGCAAATGCGTTTACATATAAAGAGTACGACTGTAGGATGGGGAGGTACGCTTTCGCGAAAGCGCCTAAGGGAGTCATCATCGAAAATCCTAATAAGAAAAGAAAAACGTGTAGCTTAGAGAGTTGGGCGTTTAGTAAAAATGCTGAAATAATAATCGCAATAGGTATTTTGTGAATCACAACTCCGTATAATAACTCTTGATTGTCTACGATAGGGAAGCCTTCTATAAAGGAATGTGAACCCAAACTAATAAAGAGTAATAACGGAAAACGAGTATCCGATTTTTGATGAATATGACCGTGCTCAGCTCCTTTTGAGCCAAACTCTAATAAAATTTGTATTAAGAGTCCTATCATAATAAAAGGACCTACATACTTGTTAGGCTGCTCATATATTTCTGGTAAAAACTCAAAAACAGTAATAGCAAGTAAAAAGGCACCACTAAAAGAGAGTAAGAGCTTTACATTATTAGATACAGCAGGCTTAAAAATAAGCGCAATACCAAACCCTAGTCCTACAGTAGCTAGGGGTAATAATAAAGGCGGAAGTATTGAAGTATTCATCATATTAAGTGGTTAAAAATAAGTTATTTTTGCGGTATATGAGTGAAGGCAATAAAAACTTTAAAATGCTAGCAAAAACCTTTTATGGTTTTGAAGAAATTCTAGCAGAAGAGCTACGTAACCTAGGAGCAGGTCGCGTAAAAATAGGAGTGCGTAATGTCTCTTTTGAGGGAGATAAAGGCTTTATGTATAAAGCAAACCTGTGCTGTCGTACTGCGATTAAGATATTAAAGCCTATTAAGGATTTTAGAGTGAGGTCTGAAGAAGAACTGTATAGACAGGTGCAAAAGATTTATTGGAACGATTATATAGGTGTTTCAGATACATTTGCAATTAATGCAACAGTAAGCGGCACCATATTTACCCATTCTCAATATGTAGCTTTTAAGACTAAAGATGCTATTGTCGATCAGTTTAGAAAAAAAGAAGGGGTACGTCCTAATATAGATACTAAACGTCCTGACCTGCGTATTAATGTGCATATTCAGAATGATTGGTGTACCATTTCTTTAGATAGTAGTGGAGCATCCTTACATCATAGAGGGTATCGTACACAAACTAATATAGCACCTATTAACGAAGCACTCGCTGCGGGTCTTGTACTTAAAAGTGGCTGGACAGGACATAGTGATTTGCTAGATCCTATGTGTGGTAGTGGTACGATGCTTATAGAAGCGGCGATGATAGCCTGTAATATCCCTGCCAACCTTAACCGTAAAGAGTTTGCCTTTGAAAAATGGTATGATTGGGATCCAGATTTATTTGATGTAATTGAAGCAGCTGCACTTAAAAAAGTAAAAGACTTT
>CAZJRA010000088.1:4738-6502 GCA_964548335.1 uncultured Flavobacteriaceae bacterium
AAATATAAAATTATAGGTTACGATAAGGCACCTTCTGTAATTGCAAAGGCGAGACAGAATGTAAAGAATGCGCAACTAGAAGAGTTTATTACAATTAAAGAACAAAACTTCTTTGAGTCAGAAAAAACAGGAGACGATTTCTTACAAATACTATTTAACCCACCTTATGGCGAGCGATTACCTATCGCTATGGATGCATTTTACAAAGAGATAGGAGATACCTTAAAATCTTCCTACCCAGGATCACATGCGTGGTTTATCACTTCTAATATGGAGGCACTTAAGCATGTAGGATTACGCCCTAGCCGAAAAATTAAACTATATAACGGAAGTTTAGAGAGTCGTCTTGTAAAGTACGAAATGTACGCAGGGAGTAAGAAGGGTAAATATATGAATAGGGAAGAGGAGGAGTAAGACTACTTCTTAACAAAAGGAATTAAATACGATATTGTGTACCCGTAGCCTACACCAAATTGACTGCCGTCTGTAGTTTCTCCAAACCCTGGGATAAATATATTTGTAAAACCATCAGGTTCTGTACGAGTTATAGAATACTTTAATTGTGCTTGAATTCCTAAGTACAGGTTGCTTAATACCTCAGTTTGTAGTCCAAACAGAAGCTCTAGCCATGTGCTGTTAAGCCCATCAAATTCTCTAGACTCTGTTCGTGTGTCATCTCCAAAAAGCGTATTGGTAGTTCGAATAGTATATGAGTTAAGCTCTTCACTAAAACTAGAAAAACCAGCACGACCTCCTACATAGATAAGGTTATTCATTCCTACCCAATTTTCATAAACATTATAGTTTACACCTGCCTTTACGTAGCTTCCTTGTGAGGTACTATTAATATTAGTTAAAACACTAGTGCGTGTTTCATTGCCTACCTCTGCAGCGAGATAGTAGTTTTTTTTAATTCTAAAATCACCTACTATTTCAAAACCAGAATACTCAGGACTAAGTAAGCTTCTTATAGGTTTTGAGATATCTGCCCCTATGCGTAATCCATAGTATTTTGTAGTACTAGTTTGTGTCGTGTCTTTTGTTGCAGGAACTGTTTTTTCAACCTCAGTCTGAGTATACCCTAGATGGATATTCGCTAGAAGACTAATGAAAAATACGAATATGTGCTTCTGTTTCATCTTCTATAGTTGTGTTGAGGATAGTGATATTGTCAATCCAGTTTCCGTCATCTAGCGGATTAAATTCATCTTGTAATGCTTGGTAGCTAACTCTAAAACCACAAGCTTTACTCACAAACTCCTCTTCCCTTAGATGGCTAAAAACAATAGTATCTATATTTTGAGGGAGGCTTGTGTCTTCACTCTCTGTATTGAGAATGAAATTATACCTCGTTTCATCTACATCTGTACGTAGAGGAATCGCTATACGAGCAGTGTTAAATTCTAAACCTACGTCTGCACCCTGTTCTACGATAAACAAGTTTTCCGGAATCTTTTCTTCTGCAGGGTTGTCTATATCAAAAAACTCGATGACTAATAAAGGTGTCGTAGGCGTACCTTCTGCACAAATATCATCTCGTTCACAAGCCGCTAGTAGGAGACAACTTGTTAAAATAACAAAGAATATTTTTTTCATACTACTCTGCAATCAACTCTTTTAGTGTTTTTGTGGTAATAGCTTCGCTAGGCCTAAACTTTCTTACAACTTATAAAAATTACTGAAATACAAACTAACCACGATAGTAACTGCCTCATAATTTTTTATTTTATCGTTTCTCTAGCAGCACCACATTCTCCACATGAT
>CAZJRA010000089.1:0-6445 GCA_964548335.1 uncultured Flavobacteriaceae bacterium
GGTTCAGTTGGCTTTCACAAAGGTAGAGCTAGGAAACTATATTTCAGAGCAAATGGAATCTGTGTCAGACCAAGAAGAGATAGATACAGAAATACAAATTTTTCAAAATGCGTTAGAATTCTCTGGAGTAAAATCTAGAGAGGTTATGATTCCTAGAACAGAGATTATGGCTATAGATGAGCGTACACCTCCTAAGGATTTGTACGAAAAGTTTATAGAAACAGGCTTATCTAAAATACTTGTTTATAAAGATACGATAGATGATATTATAGGATATGTACATTCTTTTGCGTTGTTTAAAAAGCCTAAAACCATAAGTAGTGTGTTAATGCCTGTTATCTACGTGCCAGAGACAATGCTTGTTAATGATGTTCTTAATACGTTAACCAAAAAGCGTAAGAGTATAGCAGTTGTGATAGATGAGTATGGAGGGACTAGTGGTATGATAACTGTAGAGGATATAGTAGAAGAACTTTTTGGAGAGATAGAAGACGAACACGATAGTGTTATTCTTGAAGAACAAAAAATAAATGAGACTACTTATAGGTTATCCGCAAGACTAGAAGTAGATTATCTTAATGAAACTTATAAAATGAACTTGCCAGAGAGTGAAAATTATGAGACATTAGGAGGGCTTATCGTGCATCATACCGAAGGAATACCTAAGGAAAGTGAAATCATATCGGTAGGTGATGTAGACTTCCATATAATAGAAACTTCTAGAACAAAAATAGAGCGTGTTGAGGTACGTTTGCTAGAAGACTAAAACAGAGCTCTTTTTTGTTTTTTATTTTAGGAGAAAATGGTATTTTCGCCCCCTACTTTAGTATAAATAAATCACTATGGCAATTTTAAATAAAATAAGACAGAGATCACTTTTTCTAATTATAATAATCGCGCTTGCATTATTTGCATTTGTACTTGCAGATGTGTTTAAAAATGGAGGGTTTGACTCTGCTAAGCAAAATAGAGTTGCTTCTGTTAATGGAGTAACCATAGATCGTGAAGATTTTGCAAGAAAAGTAGAACAACAAATTCGTAATCTAGGTCCTGGAGCTACTCAAACTAGAGCTGTAAACATGGTGTGGGATCAAGAAGTAAATCGTGTAGTTTTAGAAGAACAATACGAAGAATTAGGTATAGAAGTAGGGCGTGATCGTTTAAATGAGATGCTTAAAGCAGTATTAGCAGATGATGCTCGTTTTCAAGATAACACAGGTTTTTTCTCAGAAGGAAAAATGCAAGAGTTTATTGCAACACTTAAAGAAGGGGGTGACCGAAGTGCATATAGTGCTTGGGTTGATTTTGAAGATCGTTTAGCAACAGCAGAGAAAGAAAGTATATACTACACCTTAATAAAAGCTGGGGTAGGAGCTACTCTTAAAGATGGGGAAGTAGCGTATAAGTTAGATGGAAATAAAGTAGATATCGAATTTGTTCAAATTCCATACACATCTCTTTCTGATGATGATTTCGAAGTGAGTAAGCAAGATATTTCGGCTTATATAAATAGTCATAAAGATGAGTATAAGACAGAAGAGTCTAGAAGCATTAGATATGTGAAGTTTGAAGAAAAAGCGTCTCTAGAAGATGAAGACGATATTAAGAATATAGTTGCGGGATTATTACAAAAGCGTATTATTCCTAATGGAGCGACTAGAGTTAATGATACATTGCCTGGTTTTGCAGAGACTAAGATTGAAGATATAGCAGAGTTTGTATCAGAAAATTCTGAGTTGCCATACCAAGATCGTTTTGTAACTAAAAGTAGACTCGCTAGCGCAGCAGCAGATACTTTAATGACGATGGGGGCTGGAGCAATTTATGGTCCTTATAAAGATGGTAAGTATTTTAAACTAGATAGAGTTGTAGCAACTAAGCAGGTTCCAGATTCTGTAAATACGCGCCACATTTTATTAGCTTACCAAGGAGCATCACGTTCTCAAGCTACAAGAACAAAGGAAGAGGCTAAGTCTACAGCAGATAGTTTGTTAGCTATAATTAAAAGGAACAGATCTAAATTTGGAGATTTAGCAAAAAACTTCTCTGATGATCAAGGAAGTAAAAATAAAGGAGGAGAGTATAAGAATACTCCTTACGGCCAGTTTGCACAGGAGTATAATGACTTTGCTTTTGAAGGTAGAACGGGTAGACTAGATGTAGTAGAAACAGATTTTGGTTTCCATATCATTGAGTTACAAAAACAAATAGGAAGCAGTAAAGTAATGAAGGTTGCTACGGTTGCTAAAGAGATTTTGGCATCTGACAAAACGATTTCTACAACATATAATACGACTCAAAAATTTGAAATCGCTTCTAGAGATGGAGATTTTGAAGCAGTGGCAAAAGAGAAAGGATATGCGGTACGCCCTGTAAATCGTATGCTTGCGATGGAAGAGAACTTACCAGGAGAAGGAAGCCAGAGAGAGATTGTACAATGGTCTTTTGAAGAAGATACAGATATAGGAGCAATTAAGCGTTTTCAGGTAAACAATGGATACATTGTAGCTCAAGTAACTGCAAAGAGAGATAAAGGATTGATGGCTACAGAGGATGTTTCTGGAAAGGTTACTCCTATAGTAAGAAACCAAAAGAAAGCGGCTAAAATCATTTCTGGTATTTCAGGTAGTGCATTAACTGATATTGCAAGTAGCCAGGGACAAACAGTTAAAACAGCAGCTGCATTAAATATGGGTAGTACTACAATAGCAGGAGCAGGAAATGAGCCTAAAGTAGTAGGAGCAGCATTTTCTCTTAAAGAAGGTGGAGTGTCTGGACCTATCGAAGGAGAAAGAGGCGTGTATGTGGTTAAAGTAACAAAAATTACAGAAGCACCTGTATTAGAAAATTACGGTACGTATGCGAGCCAAGTGACAAATAGAGCACGTGGAGCTGTTGATACAAAGGTTGTAGAAGCACTTAAAGAAGCAACAGAAATAGAAGATAATAGAGCTGCTTTTTATTAAAAACTAGCTTACATAAGAATAAAAAAAGGGTCGCAATTGCGACCCTTTTTTTATAAAATCATTTCTGAGAAAGGTATTATAGTTACGTATCCCTTATTTTTAAAATACGTTTTCTCTTTTTCTGAACCCGTAGCTAGTATAAAATCTCCTCCCCAGCCACCTAGACTTTTTATAGTTTTTGTGTAATCAGGAAAGAGTTGTTCTTTAATCGTAGGGGATTTAATAAGGTTCGCTATAATACGTTCGTGTGTTTCAAGTAATTCTTCAAAAGAGCTAAGGCTGTCACAATTTATAAGTGCAGTAGTAATTTGTGAAATCTCTTGTATAGCAGTCTGTAAACTTTCAGGAGCAACACTTCTATAATGCTGTATGCTTTCTCTGCTGTTCTGCTTTCTGTTAAGATATACAAAGAAGATAGATTCTTTGAAAATAGGATTGAATACTACTTCTGTAACTTCAGGTGTGTCATTTATTAATTGATAGCTTATGGGGGTATTTGAACTTGCGCAGGCTATGTCATATCCGCTACCTCCAAAAGTGTTTTTGAGTAATTTATAAGGGTTTATAGCAGCCCATTGAGCAATATTATTAATTAAAGTAGAGCTAGAGCCTAAGCCCCAATCTTTATTAAACTCTAAGGTGCTCTTAAATGAAATTCCATTCTCTAGTATAGAAGGATTCATTTTTTTTGCTTCTACAAGTATTTCTTGTAATCTTAAAAGGACAGCGTCTTGTTCTTTTTTGTTTTTAGTAAGAGGTAAATCAAGATTATAGTCTAGCCAACTACTTTTATCGTGTAAAATACTTTGCCATTTTATGTTAGATTGCTCTAGGGGAGCGACCTCAAGAACTTGACCTTTTTTAGTAGGTAGGGCGAGTGATTTTGCGCCATCTAGAACAACGTATTCTCCTGTGAGTAATAATTTACCGTGACTATAATAGCGTTGTATCACTTGCGTAAATTTTCTATAAAAGCAATAGCGCCACTATGTGTAACAGCAGTTTCTTTAAAATGCTGTACTGCTGCTTTTTTTTCTTCGGGAGTAGCTTCCATCTGATTAAGAATATTCATAAGGTGCATTTTCATATGTCCTTGTTGAATTCCTGTAGTGGTAAGTGACTTAACGGCTGCAAAATTTTGAGCCAATCCAGCTACTGCTACGATTTGCATTAACTCTTGTGCAGATGGGTTTTGTAATAACTCTAAAGACCATTTTACGAGTGGGTGTAGTTTTGTTAAGCCGCCTACAGTACCCAAAGCTAAGGGTAGCTCTATCCAAAAGCTAAATGTGTTGTTCTCTATTTTTGCTCCAGTAAGACTAGTGTAACTTCCATTACGTGCTGCATACGCATGTACACCAGCTTCTATCGCTCTAAAATCGTTTCCAGTTGCTAGCACGACAGCATCTATCCCATTCATGATGCCTTTATTGTGTGTTACCGCACGATAAGGCTCTACTTCTGCGATGTGTACGGCTTGTACAAATTTTTCAGCAAATTCCCTTCCGTCAATTCCTTTTTCAGAAAGTTGGTCAATAGTACAACTCACTTCTGCTCTAACGATACATTCTGGAACATAGTTTGAGAGTATACTCATAATGATAGTAAGCTCATCTTTTCTTTTGGAAGAAGTGCTTTCGCGAAAGCGTGCATCATTTTCAAAAGACTCTTCTAATGTCTTTGCAAATTGTTCTAAACAACTATTAATGAAATTAGCCCCCATTGCATCTAGTGTTTCAAAAGTGCAATGTAGTTGGTAATAATTAGGTATTTGAGAGGTTTTATCTCGTAGTTCTATATCTAGAATTCCGCCACCACGTTTTTCCATATTTGTGGTGAGGGCTTTGGTTTCTTCCTTTAGTTTAGGTTTAACCTCTTGAAAGAATTCTTGAAGTAGTGTAGCGGTCCCTGTGTATGTGAAATGAACTTGTCCTACTTTTTTTGTGTTGAGTACTTTAGTTTTGAAACCACCGCGTTCTCCCCAAAACTTTGCTGCTTTGCTTGCTGCAGCTACCACAGAACTTTCCTCTATCGCCATAGGTATAGTATACAGGCGGTCATTAATTATAAAGTTGGGCGCAACCCCTAGCGGTAAGTAATAGTTACTAATGGTGTTCTCTATAAACTCATCGTGTAGTTGTTGTAGCTTTTTATCTGAGCTCCAATAGGTTTGCAAAAGGATTGTAGACTCTTCTTTTCCGTTAAAATAATTTTGGGTAATCCAGCTTATTTTTTCGGATTTAGAAAGCTTGGAAAAACCAGAGACAGGGGTGCTCATACAGTACTAATTTATAGAGTAACAAAGATAATGAGAAAGTTAAGAAAGCAGCCTAAGTTGCGATTGGATTAAAAGGGTGATTATTAATAAAAGGATAGTATTTAACAATAAATTACCTGCTTTTCTCCTCTTTTTTTAGTAAAATTGACAACCTTATTATAATCTATTATATTTTATGAGATTACCCATTTTATTTTGGAGCTGCCTTTTACTTACTGTAAGTACAATAACAGCGCAAAAAAAGTCGATTACACTTAAAGATATTTGGAAAAACGGCACCTTTAGGTCTGAGCGTTTGCAAGCATTACACTCTATGTCTAATGGGAAAGAGTATGCTGTGCAAAATTTTGATAGAGAGACTCGTGTTGGAACCGTAGATATTTATAGTTACGAGAGTGGGAAGAAAGTGCGTACTGTGGTTAATACAACAACTATAGGGGAGTTAGATTATTTTATAAGTTATGAGTTTGGGCCTAATGAAGAGCAAGTGTTGCTTTCTACCAAGTTAAAAGCTATTTATAGAAGAAGTGCATTAGGAGAATATTATGTGTATAATACACTTACAAAAAAACTAACTAAAGTTGCAGATGAGCTTATTCAAGAGCCTACCTTTTCTCCTGACGGGAAAAAGATAGCTTATGGCCGTGATAACAACTTATTTATTTTCGACATTACTACGGGAGCGACTTCGCAGATAACTACGAGTGGAGAAAAAAATAAAATCATTAATGGTATTACAGACTGGGTATACGAAGAAGAGTTTGCCTTTGTACGTGCTTTTGATTGGAGTGCAGATAGTAAGCATCTTGCATACATAATTTTTGATGAAACAGATGTTAGAGAATTCTCTATGGATGTGTATGGAAAAGAATTATACCAAACCCAAGAAGTATTTAAGTATCCAAAAGCAGGAGAAGCTAACGCGAAAGTATCTTTAGAAGTGTTCGATACAACAAGAGGGGAGTCATCAACTTTATCTTTTGACCAAAATGAGGCTTACTATATACCAAGGATACAATGGACTAAAGATCCTGATGTTCTTTCTATACAAACGCTTAACAGACATCAAAATGAGTTAAAGCTATTTGCTTTTGACAAGCGTAACCAAAAAATGTCACAACTACTTGAAGAAAAAGATACTGCTTATATAGATGTTACCGATAATCTTACTTTTTTAGAAGATAATAGTTTTATCTGGACA
>CAZJRA010000090.1:0-6349 GCA_964548335.1 uncultured Flavobacteriaceae bacterium
AATCTACAGCGTCTCTTCGTTTACTCTTCTTTCCTTTTTCTTTCGAGCCTTTTTCTCCTTTTTTCTTCTTTCTCTTGCCTCCTTTGCCATCGTCTATAAAGTTTAATTGTTCATCTTTAGTATGGCGGTCAAGCCTGTATGATACACCAACACCTATATTCCATCTGCTAGGTGTATCTTTAAAATTGGCTAGGCCACTTATGTCTAATTGAAAATCATCTCCTATAAGATAAGCAGCTCCTATTCTTCCAATGCTATCAGAATAAAGATCTCCATTTATAGATTGAAATTCTAGAAAACCAGATATTTGCGGTCCAAAAGTATGCGTCATTGTGGTGATCCAATTATAAGATGGGAAATCAGTACCAACTCTGTCAGCAATAAAATTATTTACCCAAACCCAAGGTCCCCAGTTATTCTGAGTAATCAAGGCTAGATTGGGGCTAATCTCATCTTCCAATGTTATATTAGAAATAGCAGCTGCGTTTTGACGGATAGGATTAGAAAGATCAAAAACAGCACCTGCATATGCAGAGATAGCAGGTATTAGCGTGTGCCATTTAAATTTATGATTTGCATGATAAGAGAGTAGATTCACTTCCTCAGTTTCGTATTTATAAGGGTCGTATATTAAATATTTAGCACCTAGTTGTAAATTATTAATACCACTTAGTGATTGTTCAGGAGCATTTCCTGTGGTAAATGTTGTCTGATTATTTTGATATCTTATATTGGCATTAATTTCTAATTGCTCTACGAGTAAGCCATAACGCAATGCTGCATTAACACCTATAATATCTGTGTCTGTTTCAAGTAAACGATGTGAGTCATTACCAAAATCAAGCCCTGTCTCTAGCTGAATTACTCCTGTACCTACAGAGAATGCACCTTGTGATTCTCCTGGTCGGTTAGAGTTAATCGTTTCTGTGTACTGCGAAAAAGCTGTTATATGTAGGCTAATTACAAAAATGAAGAGGCTGATATTTTTCAATTGTGACATAGATTTCGTGTGAGGTTCAAATATAGCAGATTTTATCATTTTTTTAGGGTAGAGTCTTACTTGGTTTACGCTGTTATTGTTAATTTTACTAAAAATACGAACAAACCTTATGATTCCCTTTTTAGAAACGCTTGCAACAATCTTATTGGTGTACTTTGTATTGCGATTTTTGATAAAACTGTTAATGCCTTATTTAGTACGTTTTATAACTAAAAAAGCAGAAAAGAAAATGCAAGATATGTTTAAAGGTTTTGCAAATACTAACACCACGCAAGAAACAAAGGAGACTTCCAATGTCTCTAAAAAATCGTCTAAAGTAGTAGGGGAGTATATAGATTTTGAGGAAATAGACTAGTGTTTTATTATAATTTTGAGGGGTTTATAATCAAATTTCTGTCAAAAACTCCCTAAATTGAAAGAGGGATATGATAATTAAGGCATTAAACCCATCTTAATCACCTGCGGTACTTCATCTTTTTTCCGTTATTTTGCGTAGAAACTTAATTAGATAGCCTTTTATGACATTTTCTGTAAGAAAGTATCTTCCTCATATTTTTGTCTTGGCAGGATTTGCCATCGTAGCTCTACTTTATTTTAGTCCTGTTTTATCGGGAAAGAAACTCTACCAGAGTGATATTGTTCAGTACATAGGAATGGCTAAAGAGCAAATAGACTTCCGAGCAGATACAGGAGAAGAGCCTTATTGGACAGACAGTGCATATGGAGGAATGCCTACTTATCAACTAGGAGCAAAGTATCCGCACAATTATATAAAAAAACTCGATTTATTAATACGGTTTTTACCTAGACCGGCAGATTATCTCTTCCTATATTTTATAGGGTTTTATATCTTTTTATTGACCTTAAAGGTAAATTGGCGTTATGCGGCGTTGGGCTCTTTGGCTTTTGGGTTTTCCACTTACCTAATAGTTATTATAGGAGTAGGGCATAATGCAAAAGCCCATGCAGTGGCTTATATGCCTTTAGTACTTTCAGGTATTGTCCTGGTCTTTAGACGTTATTATATATGGGGCTTTATACTTACAGCTATAGCTTTAGCCCTAGAGATTGTAGCAAACCATTATCAGATGACGTATTACTTGATGTTACTGGTAGGAGTAATGGGTGTTGCCTTTCTTATAGATGCCTATCGATCTAAGACTTTAAATCACTTTTTTAAGAGTATAGGTGTTCTTTTAGGGGCTGTTATTATCGCTATTGGCTTGAATGCAACTAATTTACTAGCGACTAAGGAATATGCAGATTTTAGTACGCGTAGTAGTTCAGAAATCACGATTAATCCAGATGGGTCACCTAAAGCGCAAACCTCAGGACTTGATAAAGACTATATTAATCTATGGAGCTATGGTAAGTTAGAAACACTGAATTTATATGTAGCCAGAATTTTTGGAGGTTCTAACGATGAGCCTTATGATAAGAATAGTGAAGTTGCTCAATTTTTAAAAGAAAATCAAGTGCCTATTGGTCAGCGGGAAGAAATTTTTCAACAGTATGGGTTATATTATTGGGGAGATCAACCAGGGGTTTCTGGACCAGCCTATATAGGAGCTGTTGTAATTTTTCTATTTATCCTTGCCTTGTTTGTGGTAAAAGGAAGAATAAAATGGTGGCTAGTAGGGGGAGCGGTACTTACGCTACTGTTAAGCTATGGTAAAAACCTAGCGTGGTTTACAGATTTATGGATAGATTACGTACCATTATACAATAAGTTCAGAGCAGTTACTTCTATACAAGTGATTACAGAATTATGTGTGCCTGCTTTGGGAATTATAGGTCTTTATGCCTTTATGACTTCTAAGGAGACTGAAGGTGAGCGTTTAAAAACACTCATGAAAGCCTCAGGGGTTGCTTTAGGAATTCTTGTGCTTTTACTGCTAGGAGCAGGGGTGTGGGATTTTGTAGGAGTAAATGATCGAGCATTTATAGAACAGTTAGGGTTAGATTTTGTAACCGCTATGAGAGACGATAGGAAGAATCTTTATATTCAAGATGTTGTAAAAAACATAGTATTGATAGGGATTGCTTCTTTAAGCCTATGGGCTTATGTAAAAAACAAAGTTAAAGAACCTGCAGTCTTAGTTGTTTTTGCATTGCTTATTATGGGAGATCTTATCCATATTGATAGGCATTATGTAAATGATGATAATTTTGTTTCGGCACGTGTTATGGATGACCCTTTTGCAAGTAGAAAAACAAAAGCAGATGCAGAAATTCTTAGAGATAAAGGACGTTTTAGAGTATATGAAGAGCGCACAGGAATCTCTTCATCTCGATCTAGTTATTTTCATAAAAGTATAGGAGGATACCATGGGGCGGTGCCTAAACGTATGCAAGATATTGCAGATTTTTATCTATATAAAGGAAAAATAGCACCTCTTAATATGCTTAATGTTCGTTATGTGATTAGGGAAGGAGAAAGAGAAGCCTATGCACAACGCAATCCAGAAGCATTAGGCAATGCTTGGTTTCCTGAAAAAGTAAGAATGGTACCCGATGCAAATGCTGAGTTATTGAGTTTAGATGATTTAGATTTTAAACAAGAAGCTGTAGTACATACCTCATTTAATGACATGATCACAAAAAAGCAGTTTGTAACAGATTCTACCGCCTCTATTAGGTTAGTACACGAACAGCCTAATCATTTAAGCTATGAGTTTACAGCACGAGAAGATCGTATGACGGTTTTTAGTGAAGTGTATTTTGAGAGCGGTTGGAACGCGTATGTAGATGAGGTGCTAACTCCTCATTTTAGAACGAATTATATGCTAAGAGGAATGATAATACCTGCAGGGAATCACAAAGTTGAGTTTAAATTTGAGCCTACTGTGGTTACAACTGGAAGTTCAATTACGCTTGCAAGTAGTATTTTACTCGGACTTCTTTTATTAGGAGGAATTGCATATTCTAGAAAGGATTTAAACACTCATGACCAAGCCTAAAAAGGTACTTATCGTAAGTTATTATTGGCCGCCAGCAGGAGGGCCAGGGGTACAACGGTGGCTTAAGTTTACAAAATATCTTCCCGATTTTGGAATAGCACCTATAGTTTATATTCCAGAAAACCCATCATATCCTATTGTAGATAAAGCTATCGTACAAGAAGTGCCTAGTGGGGTTACGGTTATTAAACAACCTATTAAGGAACCGTATAGATTTGCTAGTATGCTTTCGCGAAAGCAAACGAAGTCTATAAGCTCAGGTTTAGTACCTACTCAAAAAAAGCAAAGTCTATTGCAAAAGGCACTGCTTTATGTACGAGGAAATTATTTTGTACCAGACGCTAGAGTAGGATGGGTAAAGCCTTCGATATCTTTTTTAGAAACTTTGATAGAAAAGAAAGAAATCACAACAGTGATCACTACAGGTCCTCCTCACAGTATGCACCTTATAGGGTTAGGGCTTAAAGCGAAATTACCAAAATTACAATGGATTGCAGATTTTAGAGACCCTTGGACAACGATAGGATATCATGATAAGCTTAAAATGACAGCCAAGACTCAAAAAAGGCATAAAGAGTTAGAGAAATCTGTTTTAGAAAGTGCAACACAAGTATTGGTTACAAGTCCGCGTACTAAAAAAGAGTTTCAAGCAATAACAAACAGGCCTATTCAAGTAATTACTAATGGGTATGATATTGAAGAGAATAGAAAAATAAGTACAAACGATAAGTTTATCGTGTCTCACATAGGTTCTTTGTTGTCTGATAGAAATCCTAAGGTTTTATGGAAGGTTTTATCAGAGATGGTGCGATCTAATAAAGCGTTTAGTGAAGCGTTCTTACTTAAGCTTGCAGGTCGGGTGAGTGAAGAGGTGTTAAGTAGTATTAGTGAGTATGATTTAGAGCCTTACGTACAGTTAGAAGGGTATGTGGCACATAAGGAGGCAATCACTATGCAGCGATCTTCTAACCTACTTCTGTTAGTAGAAATAGATGCCCCACAAACGCAAAGTATCATACCAGGTAAGCTATTTGAATATCTAGCTTCTAGAAGGCCTATACTTGCTATTGGTCCACAGGGGAGTGATATAGAAGCTATTGTAAATCATACAGAATCGGGAGATTATTGTACTTATAATCAAGAGTCTGAAATAAAACGTATTATTCTAGCTCATTTTGAAAAATACAGCAACCACACGGAAGAATTGCAAAAAGGTGATATTAACAAGTATCACAGAAAAGTATTAACAGAAACATTGTCTAATAGTATATTGCATACATGGGAATCGTAGCAAACCAGTCTATTAAGAATTTAGTAACAACCTATCTAGGTTTTGCTATCGGTGCTCTTAATACGTTGTTTTTGTACGTACATTTTATGTCTGAAACCTACTATGGTCTCGTAGGGTTTATTGTATCTACAGGAATGATTGTAATGCCTTTTATGGCATTTGGGACTCCTAATACAATTGTAAAATTTTATTCTGGATATCAAGAGAAAGAAAAGAAGACCTTTCTCTCTTGGGTTTTGTTTTTGCCTTTTCTCGTCGCGATACCCTTAGCTATTGTTTGTTATTTCTTTTACACGGAAATAGCAAGTTTTTTATCTTCAAAAAATGCTATTGTTTCAGATTATATCTGGCACATATATATCATAGCGTTAAGTGCTGCTTACTTTGAGCTTTTTTATGCGTGGTCTAAAGTACATTTAAAAACAGTGTTTGGTAATTTTATGAAGGAAGTCTTCCATAGGCTTGCCATTATGATCTTACTCATTTTATTGGCCTTTAAAAGTATTGAGGTAACGTTCTTTATTCATTGCTTAGTGGCTGTTTATGTCTTGAGAATGGTTATTATGAAAGGCTATGCGTATTATTTGAAAATGCCAGAGATATCGTTTGTAGATACACTCACTTTTAAAACTAGAAAGCACCTTAATAACACAAGTGATGTTCTTAAATATACAGCGCTTATTATTGTTGCAGGCTCTGTCTCAACAATCTTACTTGATGTAGATAAAGTAATGTTAGGACTTTTTAAAGAGATTGATAATGTGGCGTATTATGGAGTTGCGATTTATATCGCTACGGTTATTTCAGTACCCTTAAGAGCGATGCATCAGATTACATACCCAATGGTTGCTGCGATGCTTAATGAGAATAAAAAAGAAGAGATGGGAGCGCTGTATAAAAAGAGTTCTATTAGTTTATTAGTCGTTTCAGGGCTTTTGTTTTTACTAATTAGTTGTAACATTCAAAGCCTCTATGAAATACTGAATCCTAATTATGCAGTTGGATTATATGTGGTATTACTAATAAGTGTGTCAAAGCTTTTTGACAATATGCTAGGAGTTACTAATGCTATCGTTTTTAATAGTGATTATTATAGGT
>CAZJRA010000091.1:0-6324 GCA_964548335.1 uncultured Flavobacteriaceae bacterium
GTAAATTGCCATACAGCAAGAGCAAGGGTTGCTACTGCTAGTACGAGTTTGATATTTTTATTAAACATAGTGGTCGTAATTTTAAAGACGATGTGGTAGGTCTTTTTATAAGATTGCAAATGTAATAAAAACAACAACTAATTTTCTCAAATTTGCGTTTGGAGAAGTAAAAACTTGTTGTATATTTGCGCCCAGCTTTTACAGCAGGAAGATTTAAATTATAAGTATTCAGGTCTAACGACCCCAAAGAAAATATAAAATGAGCAAAAGAACATTTCAGCCATCAAAGAGAAAAAGAAGAAACAAACATGGTTTCAGAGAGCGTATGGCTTCGGCAAATGGTCGTAAAGTTTTAGCACGTCGTCGTGCTAAAGGAAGAAAGAAATTAAGTGTATCTTCTGAGACTCGCCACAAAAAATAATGACATTAACAATTGTTAATATATAGGTGTTGCTTTTTTTAAGTAACACCTTTTTTTATACCCTGACAGTTTCTAATTTTGAAAAGTTTCAAATAATTTTACTAAATGCCTAGAAATAAAAACATTAAGTCGATTCTTATCATTGGTTCTGGCCCTATTGTTATAGGACAAGCTTGTGAGTTTGATTATTCGGGGTCTCAAGCCTTACGTTCTTTAAGAGAAGACGGGATTGAAACCATTTTAATTAATAGTAATCCAGCAACAATTATGACGGATCCGTCTATGGCAGATCATGTGTACTTGTTACCGCTTACTACAAAATCTATTATTCATATATTAAAAGAACATCCACATATAGATGCTGTTCTACCTACCATGGGGGGACAAACGGCATTAAACCTTTGTATTGAGGCAGATGAAAAGGGGATTTGGGAAGATTTTAAAGTAGATATTATTGGTGTAGATATAGATGCTATTAATATTACAGAAGATAGAGAGAAGTTTAGAGAGCTTATGCTTAAGATAGGTATAGGTATGGCTCCACAAGAAACGGCAAACTCTTTCTTAAAAGGAAAAGAGATTGCTCAAAAATTTGGTTTCCCTTTAGTAATACGTTCATCGTTTACCTTAGGAGGGGCAGGAGCATCTATCGTATATGAAGAAGCAGACTTTGACAATTTATTACGTCATGGTCTAGAAGCATCGCCTATACATGAGGTGATGATAGATAAAGCCCTTATGGGGTGGAAAGAATATGAATTAGAGTTATTGCGTGATAGTAATGATAATGTAGTTATTATTTGTGCGATAGAAAATATGGATCCTATGGGAATCCATACAGGTGATTCTATTACAGTAGCACCTGCAATGACCTTATCTGATGTAACGTATCAAAAAATGCGTGATATGGCAATCCATATGATGCGTAGTATAGGTGATTTTGCAGGAGGTTGTAATGTGCAATTTGCTGTAAATCCAGATAATGAAGAAGAGATTATTGCTATTGAGATTAACCCTAGAGTATCTAGATCTTCTGCATTAGCATCTAAAGCAACAGGGTATCCTATTGCAAAGATTGCTGCAAAACTTGCTTTAGGATATCATTTAGATGAATTAAAAAATCAAATTACTGGATCTACATCGGCTCTTTTTGAGCCTACGCTAGATTATGTAATTGTAAAGATACCTCGTTGGAATTTTGATAAGTTTGAAGGTTCAGACAGAACTTTAGGTTTACAAATGAAAGCTGTAGGAGAAGTGATGGGTATAGGGCGTTCTTTTAAAGAAGCCTTACATAAAGCTACTCAATCATTAGAGATTAAACGTAATGGCTTAGGAGCAGATGGTAAAGGATATACTAATTATGAGCAAGTAATAAGTAAACTTACCCACGCTAGTTGGGATCGTGTATTTGTAATATACGATGCTATCCAGATGGGAATTCCTTTAAGTCGCATCTTTGATATCACTAAAATAGACATGTGGTTCCTTAAACAATATGAGGAGCTATATGCGATGGAAAAAGAAATCTCAGGATTTAAGATAGATACGCTTCCACGAAATTTACTCTTAGAGGCAAAACAAAGCGGATTTGCAGATAGACAGATTGCGCATATGCTAGACTGTTTAGAAAGTCAAGTTTATAATAAAAGAGATGAGTTAGGTATTAACAGAGTGTATAAACTCGTAGATACCTGCGCTGCCGAATTTACAGCGCAAACACCATATTTCTATTCTACTTTTGAGTCAGAAATGGAAACGGTAGATGGCAAACGATTTGCACAAAACGAAAGTGCTGTTTCTGATAAGAAAAAAATTATTGTTCTAGGATCAGGGCCTAACCGTATTGGTCAAGGAATTGAGTTTGATTATTGTTGTGTACACGGAGTACTTGCAGGAGCTGAGTGTGGTTACGAAACGATTATGATTAACTGTAATCCAGAAACTGTATCTACAGATTTTGATACTGCAGATAAATTATACTTCGAACCTGTTTTTTGGGAGCATATCTATGATATCATACGTCACGAAAAACCAGAAGGTGTAATCGTACAGTTAGGAGGGCAAACTGCTCTTAAACTTGCAGAGAAGTTAGATCGTTACGGTATAAAAATATTAGGAACAAGTTATCAAGCATTAGACCTTGCAGAAGATAGAGGTAGTTTCTCTACTCTATTAAAGGATCTTGATATTCCTTATCCAGAGTTTGATACTGCAGAAACGGCAGACCAAGCTCTTGCAGTGGCAGATACTCTTGATTTTCCTATTCTAGTAAGACCTTCTTATGTATTAGGAGGACAGGGAATGAAAATTGTAATTAATAAAGATGAGTTAGAAGAGCACGTGGTAGATTTACTACAAAGGATTCCTAATAACAAATTACTTTTAGATCATTACTTAGATGGTGCTATAGAGGCAGAGGCAGATGCTATTTGTGATGGAGAAGATGTGTACATCATAGGGATTATGGAGCATATAGAACCTTGTGGTATACACTCAGGAGATTCTAATGCAACACTACCTCCTTTTAATCTAGGAGATCTTGTACTTGATCAGATAAAAGATCATACTAAGAAGATAGCTATTGCCTTAAAAACAGTAGGTCTTATTAATATCCAGTTTGCGATAAAAGATGATAAAGTATACATTATAGAGGCAAACCCAAGAGCTTCTCGTACGGTGCCGTTTATTGCAAAAGCATATAAAGAGCCTTATGTAAATTATGCGACTAAGGTGATGCTAGGGGAAAAGAAAGTAAAAGATTTTGACTTTAACCCTCAATTAGAAGGCTATGCAATTAAGCAGCCAGTATTCTCATTTAATAAATTTCCTAATGTAAACAAGAAATTAGGACCAGAGATGAAGAGTACTGGAGAAAGCATCTTGTTTATTGACGACTTGAAGGATGATAAATTTTACGATTGATATTCTAGGCGTAAAATGTATTTGAGTAAATAATAAAGATTTTAATCCTTACAAAAAAAGCGTAGTTGTCTTATAAATAGATGTCTACGCTGTTTTTTTGTCTTTTTTAAAAATTGTTATCAGTTTTGTTGAATTATTTTCAAGTCTACTTTGTAATTTGATACAGTAATTTCGACCAAACCAACATCAAAACATAAATTTATATGTATTTAAAAATTTTCAAATCTAAGTCCACTTTAATGAAAATGACTTTCTGTGCTGCTTTTGTGATAGGAACGTTTGCTTTTACAAGTTGTGAAAGTAACAGCCTTTCAGAACTCGAAGTAATAGATACTGATACAGATGTCGACGTAGAGGAACCTGAGATAGTTACGTACGATAATACAGCTCGCTCTATAATAGATACTAACTGTATGGAGTGTCATAGGCTAGGTAATTCTGCAGGTGGAGAACGACTTGATAATTTTGAAAATGCTTCTGCTGCTGCTGCAAGTGGGCGTATAATAGCCCGTATGACAGATACTAATAGTCCGATGCCTCCTAGCGGTAATCTTTCGGACGATACTATTGAAGATATCATGCAGTGGATAGAAGATGGGATTTTGGAAAACTAGACTTAGACTCTTAAAAACGACTTACAAATGAAGAAGCTTATATTTATACTGATTGTTTCGTTCTCTATAGGGATGTTCGGGCAAAAATATATTACAAAGACAGGAACTCTTAATTTTGAGGCATCTACGCCTGCATTTGAACCTGTAAAAGCACAGCATTCTACAACTACAGCGGTGTTAGATGTATCTAGCGGAAAGGTAGCGGTACTTGCACTAGTAAAAGGATTTCGTTTTAAAAATGCGTTAATGGAAGAGCATTTTAATGAAAACTATATGGAGAGTGATACTTTTCCTAAAGCATCATTTTCAGGTACTATTGTAGATTTTAATGCAGATAACTTAGGAACTGAAAATGAATTTACAGTTAAAGGAAAATTGACAATACACGGTGTGACAAAAGAAATTGAAAGGCCAATTTTACTCTCTAAGGAAGGCAATATTATTATGATGAAAATTTCATTTAGTACAGCTCCAGGTGATTTTAATATAGAGATCCCTAGTGTTGTAAAAGAGAAAATATCAGAGTCCATTGCTATAGTAGGAACCTTTGAACTAGCACAACGATAACGCTACGAGTATGCAAAATAGAAAATGGCTATATCCGTTACTTATTTTAATTGTAGCGATTGGTATTATGGGGTACAATTATATATTCCAAGACCATAGAGATATAAAGACAGAAAAAGTAGCTTTTAGACTTACGGCTACAGAGTTGGCAACACATTTTCAAAATGATGAAGAGACCGCTCGATTGCAATACGAAAACAAAACCATAGCGGTGAGTGGTCAATTAACTAGTATTGACGGGACATCTTTAGTCTTAGATAGCAAAGTTTTTTTCGCTTTAAGCGAAAATGAAACACCGCCTACTCCAAACAAACTAAATACTACGATTAGCCTTAAGGGGCGTTGTCTTGGGTATGATAGTTTACTAGAAGAAGTAAACCTAGACCAAGCATCACTAACTAAATAACGATACCAATAAAACCTTTCTTATGAAAAAAATACTAGCACTCTTAGTATTGTTACCCTTTACCATATTTGCTCAAGACGACCTTTTAGGCGAATTAGAAGATGAAGTAAGTCAAGAGGTAGAAGAAGTTTCTTCTGTTTTTAAAGGGATTAAAATTATAAATTTTGAGTCTACCAAACTTGTAGGTAAAGAGCAGCTTCAATTCATTCTTTCTCACCGTTTTGGAACATTAAGTAATGCGGTTGATAATTTCTTAGGTCTAGACGACGCTTCTGTGCGTATACAATTTGTGTATGGAGTTACAGATTGGTTGCATTTGAGTGCTTCTCGCTCGGGTATAGGTAAGACGTATGACTTAGCGGCCAAATATGAACTGGTCAAGCAAAAAAATAATGGATTTCCTTTTACTATTGTAGGACATAATCTAGCATATATTAATACAGAGCTTTCTAAGGATGCTTTTCCAGCACTTGAGTTTACAGACCGTTTGGGATACGCAAACCAATTACTAATTTCTAGAAAATTTAATCCTTGGTTGTCCCTTCAATTAATTCCTACATATTTTCACGATAATGCAGTTATTGAAGATGGACAGGATAATAGTCAGTTTTCTCTAGGAATAGGAGGTAGGTTTAAACTAACCAAGCGTTTTGCTTTAGTTGCAGATTGGGGAGCACACTTAAACCGTGTAGATAACTCAGAGTTTAATAACCCAATAGCTGCAGGGGTAGAGATAGAAACAGGAGGGCACGTTTTTCAAATACACGTATCTAACTCACAAGCTATTTTTGCTAATGGATTCTTAGGGCAAGCAGGAGGTGATGTAAGTACAGGAGATGTTTTCTTAGGATTTAACCTGACTCGTGCTTTTGGTGTGGGTAAGAATAAGTAAGTTTTGTAAAGGTTTAGGTATTACATTAGTTCAAAAAGAATTTAAATAAAAACCTACTTCCTCAACTACGAGAAATAAAAGAGTGCTTTTTCATAAAGAGGGTATAGGTTATGAGTCTAATGTAGGTAAGTCATCATCTGCATTGGCACGTTTTATAAGAGCTTCAGGGAGTGCTTTTTTTGCTTTGGCACCCATTTTTTTAAGCTTTTCAACGCGTGTAATGAGATTCCCATTTCCTTCTACAAGTTTATTCATAGCGGCACTATAGCCTAGTTTAGCATCGTCCATTTTCTTGCCTACAGCAGTTAGGTCTGTCATTAGACCGTGAAATTTATCATAGAGTCCTCCCGCTTGTCTCGCTATTTCAATAGCGTTTTGTTGTTGCTTTTCATTATTCCACATAGAGTCTATAGTACGTAAAGTGGCAAGTAGCGTAGATGGGGTTTCAATCAAAATATTTTTTTCAAACGCTTGACTTTACCATTGGTTATCTGCATTA
>CAZJRA010000092.1:0-6287 GCA_964548335.1 uncultured Flavobacteriaceae bacterium
TCACAAGAGCAGCGTAATAATATGATGGAGCTAGAAGCTATTTTAAGGTCCGCCACTTTAGAATAATATAGTTGCCATATAAACATAAAAAGAGCCACGTTATACGTGGCTCTTTTTATACATACAAGAACAAAGATGTTCTAGTTTTCTTCTTTTATTTGTGGGTCATCATCATCTTTAGAAGCTTTTTTAAACTCCTTAATGCCTCCTCCTAAACCACGCATCATTTCTGGTATTTTCTTTCCTCCAAAAAGGAGAAGCACTACTACAACAATTAGTATTATTTGCGGTGTACCAACCATTCCTAAAAAAATTCCTAATAAAGCCATAATATTCTATATTTAGAAATACAAAGATAGTAAGAAATACATATCAAGGGGTTAATTCTATTAATTTTAGCACTCTATACAAGAAATATAATTAGGGGAGATAGTATATTTGCAATGCATGAGTACTAGCAAAAGAAAAGAAATAGTAAAAAAACTTCTTCATAAGTATCGGCTAGTGATACTTAATGAACACACTTTTGAAGAAAAAATTTCTTTTAAACTCACACGTCTTAATGTGTTTTTCTTTTCTGGCATTACTGCAATATTGTTAATAGGTTTAACCACATTGCTTATTGCATTCACTCCGTTAAGAGAATATATCCCGGGCTATCCTAGTACAAAGCTTAAAAAACAAGCAACATTTTTATTATCTAAAACAGATTCTTTGCAAAATGTGATACGAGTTAATGAGCAATATTATAAGTCTATTAAAAGTGTACTACGAGGAGATGTTGCTACAGTAGAGTTTGATAGAGACTCTATACAAGAAAGTGTTTTTTATACAGATGAGCTACAAGTAAGTGCTTCTAAGGCAGATTCATTACTTAGAGAAACAGTAGCTCAAGAAGACAAGTATAACCTTTTCCAAAGCGCAAGCGCTGGAGGTGATATAACACTATTTGCACCGTTAAAAGGGATTATCTCGCAAACATATAACGCTCAAGAAAAGCACTATGCGGTAGATATTGTTGCAGAAAAAGAAGCACCTGTTCTAGCTGCTGCAGATGGCACTGTTATTTTTGCAGAGTGGACCGCAGATACAGGTCACGTGATTATTTTAAGACACGATAATGATCTGATTACGGTTTATAAACACAATGCCTCTTTATCAAAAACCCAAGGAGAACTCGTTACTGCAGGAGAGGTTATCGCGACTGTAGGAAATACAGGAGAACTCACTACAGGACCACATCTTCATTTTGAACTTTGGGCAGATGGATACTCCATTAACCCTGTTGATTTTATAGATTTTAACTAATGTCAATCAAATCTTTTGCTGCCAAAATTTTTGCGCGTCAGATACGACGTAAAATAGATACTTGGGCTAAAAACCCTATAGCGACTCAAGAAAAAGTGTTTAAAAATCTTTTAAAAAAGGCACAGCATACAGCCTTTGGAAGCGATCATAATTTTGATGAAATAAACACATATGAAGACTTTATTGCTCGCGTACCTATAAGAGATTATGAACAATTAAGACCTTATGCAGACCGTGTGGTGTCCGGAGAGTCTGATGTGTTATGGCCAGGTAAACCACTTTATTTTGCTAAAACCTCGGGAACGACTTCAGGGGCTAAATATATTCCTTTAACTAAAGAGAGTATGCCTACGCATCCTGATACAGCACGTAATGCTATTCTTTGCTATATCGCAGAGACAGGAAAAACAGATTTTGTAAATGGTAAGATGATTTTCTTACAGGGGAGTCCTGAAGTAGAAGAGAAGAATGGAGTTAAAATTGGCAGACTTTCGGGTATCGTGGCCCATTATGTGCCTAACTATCTTCAGAAAAATAGACTGCCTAGCTGGGAGACCAATTGCATAGAAGACTGGGAGACCAAAGTAGATGCTATTGTAGGCGAAACTGCTCATCAAGATATGACGATTATAAGCGGCATTCCATCTTGGGTACAGATGTATTTTGAGAAGCTTATTGCACAAACTAAGAAACCAGTAGGGGAGTTGTTTAAAAACTTTAATCTTTTTATTTATGGCGGGGTAAATTATGAACCCTATCGGGCTAAGTTTGAAAACATGATAGGTAGGAAAGTAGATAGTATAGAACTCTACCCTGCCAGTGAAGGGTTTTTTGCTTTTCAGGACAAGCAAGGAGAAAAAGGGATGTTGCTTCAGCTGGACAATGGTATTTTTTATGAATTTGTGAAAGCAGATACTTTTTTTGATGAAAACCCTAAGAGAATTACTCTTAAGGATGTTGAGGTAGGGGTTAATTACGTGATGATTATTTCTACCACTGCGGGTTTATGGGCATATAACATAGGCGATACTATACAGTTTACAAGTACGTCTCCATATCGAGTGGTAGTTTCTGGTCGTATTAAGCATTTTATTTCGGCATTTGGAGAGCATGTTATTGGTAAAGAAGTAGAGCAGGCTATGCAAGAGGCTATACAAGGCACTACAATTAGGATAAATGAATTTACGGTGGCACCACAAATAACTCCTACAGAAGGGTTGCCTTATCATGAATGGTTTATTGAGTTTGAAAATATCTCAAATGAGAGTAATGTTATGGACGCTTTCGCGAAAGCGCTAGACGAATCCTTACAATCTCAAAATAGTTATTACTACGACCTTATAGAAGGTAAAATCTTACAGCCTTTAAAAATAACTGTAGTTGCTAAAGGAGGGTTTAACGACTATATGAAATCTATAGGAAAACTAGGAGGCCAAAATAAGATTCCACGATTGGCTAATGACCGAAAGATTGCAGATGCATTACCCTTATATTAAGTATCTTTGTACTCTATATGAGCACAATTAAACCACAAAAGCGTACCCGATCTCAAGAGAGTAGTGCAGCCATAGAACGCTTGTATATTACAATGCGTCATCTTTTTAACAGAGGTTTTTATAAGCCTATGGGAGTTTCTGGAGATACACTTAGAGAATCCTTACTTATTTTGCGCCCTGAGATTTATGGGTCAATCGCAAAAAAAAAAGTAGAGCTAAACGGTTTATTATATGTAATAGACCGCCTTCCTATAGGTATAGAAGAATGTCGCTTTATTAACCTTACAAGTGACGAGGGCTATCAAAACAGTATGTTTAAAGCGATTATTCCTCGTAAAAGAAGACGTAATTGTTACCGTATAGATGAAGAGCAAATGAATATTGAGGTAACTAGAGGAAGGTCTGAGATTTACGACATTCTTACGCACCTTACCTTTTTATTTATAGAGTCTCATAAGATTATGAAAAGGGTACTCATTAATGAAAAAGGAGACCTTACTAGAGATTGGCAAAAATTAGAAAAAGCGGTACTTGCTAAAGGAGAGTTGAGTAAAAAAGAATATGAAATTGCAATTACTCATACCGCAAATATATTAGGAAGAACATTTGAGGAGGTACACCTTATAGCACCAGAATTTAATACAAAGGAAAATTCTAAGCGATTTTTAGAAATAGTCTATTGGTTAGGAAAACAAGCTATAATTGAAAATACAGAACATACGAAGAGGACGGTAACATTTAGCCCTGTATTAAGAGAACGTCTTGGGCACCATATTCACGGAGAAGTTTGGGCAGAGAATATTAAAAAAACACTTAAAGGAAACGACCTTATTCATAGGCCTTTACACATTATAAGTGCTAATATGCATAGTGTGATGAATACCTTGTATACGCCTCTTGCCCTTAAAGGGGAACTTAGCAAGAATTCTAAGCTAGACATTTATGAAATGCTTAGTAAAGAAGATAATGCTAAAATGCGCACTAAAATTGAAAAAGTAGCGTTAGAAAACGGAATGATATTTATACCAGACGAAAGCGGTACAAATATTAATGTTCAGATATTTGACACATGTAAACTAAAGGCTGGTGACAACCACTTTTGTGATGTTTCTGTTCCAGAAGAAAAACGCCCTGTACTTATTGTGATGGACTATGCTTTTGGAGAGCAAGCCTATGAAACCATGGAAGAGTTGCTTAAACCCTATGAAAACGATGGAGAATCTATATATTTAGACGTAGACTCTATCTCAATTATGGGCAAAGCAGGCATCTTAGAAGGAGGAAAAGGAGATATTATGATTCCGTCTGCTCATTTATTTGAGGGCACGGCAGATAATTACCCGTTTAAGAACGGCCTTAAGAAAGAAGACCTAGAGGGTCAAGGCCTAGGAGTATATGAAGGAGCTATGGTAACGGTATTAGGAACCTCGCTTCAAAATAGAGATATTTTAAAGTTTTTTCACGACAGTACCTGGAGTGTAATAGGACTTGAGATGGAAGGAGCTCATTATCAAAAAGCGATACAAGCAGCATCAAAACTGAGAGGAAATATACAAGAAGATGTAAAAGTCCTTTATGCGTATTATGCTTCAGATAACCCTCTAGAAACAGGTAGTACATTAGCTTCGGGAGGATTAGGTGCGACAGGAGTAAAACCTACCTACCTGATTACAGAAAAGATATTATATTATATATTTAAGATTTAGTAAAATAGTAACTATAACAACCAATCAATCATGAGTAACTCAAAAGCAGATAACGCTATTGATGAACTAGATTTATCAGATATTTTTTCCCTCTTTAAACGATGGTTTTACAGCGTTCTTGCCCTTTTCTTTAAGGCAATGGATTTCTTGTTTAAGTTTTGGTGGGCAATTCTTTTAGTAATAATAATAGGCGTTGTGCTTGGAAAGTTTACGATGTTGCCCACAAAGTATAAGGCAACAATGATTGTTAAAACTAATTTTGATAGTCAATCTTATGTCTATAATGCATTAGAGCAAATGATAGGAAAAATAAGTGATGGTGACACATCATTTATTTCAGAAAATAAATTAGGAAGCAAGGATAATTTGGTGCTGAATGCAGAGATTAACCCAATCATTGATGTTGTAAATTTTTTGAAAAAAGTAAAAGATGTTGATGATAAAAATTTAGGTGAAGTACTTAAAAGACTAACTGTAAAAGATGATGATGAAGCTTTATTTGCTTCAGAGCAATTTTATACAAACTATAAATACCACAAGCTCGAATTAACTCTATTAGGAAAGGATAAAACCCTTGTAAAAAACACCTTTAACTACATAAATAATCAACCATCAATACTTCAAATTAAAGGTGGGTATATCATAAATCAAAAAGAGAAGATTAATTCAAGTGACAAAACAGTTGCTCAGATAGATGCTTTGCTTGATGATTATTCTTCAGGCATAAATTTATCTTTAAGGAAAGAAGAGAAGCTATCTTATTTTAATAATGAAAACGAAGTTAATTTAGACGGAGTATTAGAGTTAAAAAGAGAGATGGTTCGTGATGTGGAGGAATTAAAAAATGACCTGATTACCTCTACAGACGCTCTAGTAACAATAGGAGGTGTACAAATTGTTGAGGACGTAAGTTTTACTGATAAAAAGTACATCTATTACCCAATATTATTTGTGTTTCTTTTTCTTCTAGCAGCAGGAGTTAGATATAGCTATACTACGCTAAGAAAACGACTAATAGAAGAGAATTTTCTAGATTAATCCTTAATTAAACACGTAATACAAATGAAAAAAGTGGCTTTAATTACGGGAGTAACCGGTCAAGATGGAGCATACCTCAGCGAATTTTTATTAAAGAAAGGGTATGAAGTACACGGGATTAAGAGAAGGTCTTCTATGTTTAATACCAATAGAGTAGATCACCTTTATCAAGATCCTCATATAGATAATCAAAATTTCTTTTTGCATTATGGAGACCTAACAGATGGGTCTAATTTATTGCGTATCATTCAGCAGGTTCAACCAGACGAGATATACAACCTAGGGGCAATGAGTCACGTGCAAGTATCTTTTGAGATGCCAGAATATACGGCAAATGTAGATGGATTGGGTGCGTTAAGAATACTAGAGTCTGTGAGAATTCTTGGAATGGAGTCCAAGACTAAAATTTACCAAGCATCTACCTCAGAACTGTACGGAAAAGTTCAAGAAGTACCTCAGTCAGAAACAACACCCTTTTACCCTAGAAGCCCTTATGCTGTCGCAAAATTATATGCATATTGGGCAACCGTAAATCATAGAGAAGCTTACAATATGTTTGCGTGTAATGAGATTCTTTTTAACCACGAATCTCCGGTACGAGGAGAAACTTTTGTAACCCGTAAAATTACAAGAGCCACCTCACGTATTGGACTTGGGCTTCAAGAGAAGTTATATCTAGGTAATTTAGATGCAAAGAGAGATTGGGGACATGCAAAGGATTATGTAGTTTGTATGTGGA
>CAZJRA010000093.1:0-6280 GCA_964548335.1 uncultured Flavobacteriaceae bacterium
TAAGTACACAGGGATTCTTTGGGTACTACAATTATTTACAAAACTCGTAGGAGGAAAAGGGCATCACGGGAGTGCTTTAAGTAGAGAAGACTTTACTGCAATGGCACAAATTGCAAGTGATGATGGTGTTTTTGAAGAGTCAGAAAGTAAGATTCTTACCAATCTACTTTCTTTTAAAGAAATCCTTACCAAGGATATTATGACCCCTCGTACGGTCTTAAAAATGGCTTCTGGAGATACTACCGTAAAAGACTTTTTTAACGACAATCTAGAATTGCGTTTTTCTCGTATTCCAGTATATGACAACGATGTAGACCATATTACAGGCTTAGTCCTTAAAAGTGAAGTATACAGAGAGATGGCTTTAGGTAACGACACAAAAACCTTAAAAGACATACAACGCCCTATTATGGTAACAGGTCGTAATTTGCCTATTCCAGAACTTTTTGACGAACTAATATCTACAAAAAATCATCTTGCTATTGTGGTAGATGAGTATGGTAGTACTAGCGGTCTTGTCTCTATGGAAGACGTAATAGAAACCCTCCTAGGCCTAGAAATAATGGATGAGAGTGATAAGGTAGCAGACCTGCAAACACTCGCTCGCAAAAATTGGGAAAAACGCGCTAAAAACCTTGGATTGCTAGAAGAAAACGACAATACTTCTAATGAATAAGCTTATAGTATTCACTTGCCTTATCTCTATGTTTATGAATGCTCAACAGGACAATCCTAAAGATGCTTTTTTAGAAAAATGGCAAAATTCTAGAGACTATCTTATAGGTATAGCAGAGGCAATGCCAGAAGAAGGTTATAGTTATAAACCTACCGAACGCCAAATGACTTTTGGAGATCAGTTACTCCATATTAGAGGAAATATGTTATGGCTAGGAAACACCTATTTTACAGATACTAATTTTGATAGAAACTCGCTTACGGTAAATCCACCGCAAGGCAAGCAAGCCATTATAAAAGCAGTTACAGAGAGTTTTGATGAGGTATACGCTTTCGCGAAAGCGTTTCCGGAAGAAGAGCTGTCAGAAACCATATCCTTTTTTGCAGGGCCTAAATCCAGATATCAAATCCTTAATCTATTGCAAGACCACGTTACCCATCATCGTGGGCAATTAATCGTATATCTCAATCTTAATGAGGTAGAACCGCCTCGTTTTGTAGGTTGGTAAACCACCCACTATTTTATAGTTATGAATCAAGAGGTATGTATTTCTTCTCCCTTAGGAACCCTAAAAGTAGAAGGAAACTCTAAAGGAATTACAGGAATCAACTTTGTAGATGAAGAGCCTATACAAAAAGAGCCCATCCCTGAAACTCTAAGAGGCGCCGTTACCCAATTACAAGAATACTTTAATGGAACGCGCACTAGCTTTGATTTAGTCCTGAACCCTAATGGAACTCCTTTTCAGAAAAAAGTATGGAATAAGCTTCTCGATATTCCTTATGGAAAAACCTGTTCTTACCTAGATATGGCAAAAGCTCTAGGAGATCCTAAAGTTATACGAGCAGCCGCTAGTGCTAATGGGAAAAATCCTATTTCTATTGTAATCCCTTGTCATAGAGTCATAGGAAGCGATGGGTCACTTACAGGATATGCAAGTGGTTTGCATCGTAAGAAATGGCTTTTAAACCTAGAGAGTCCTGTAATGCAAACTGTTCTTTTTTAAGTATCTTTAAGTAAAATCTCATCTATGAAATACATTAAGGGTTTCTTTAAAGGACTCATAGGCCTTATCATTTTGCTAGTAGTACTTGCTTATACTACAGATTATGAGTACATCTTAAAAGGGGTTAAAGTCGTTTATATGACAGGACATACCACAGCCTATATAGATGATTATCCTCATTTTGAGAATATGAAAATCCCTGCTAGCACAAATACACAAGCCTGGCCAGAACATCTACAATACAACAATGTACAGTCTACACAAAGCCTTAAAGATTTAAATGATAAACTAGGTACCGTAGCCTTTTTGATTATTAAAAACGATAGTATTTGGTATGAAAATTATACGTCGGGATACGGTGTAGACTCTAAAACCAACTCGTTTTCTATGGCAAAAAGTATTGTGAGTGCCTTGTTAGGAAAAGCAATACAGGACGGGTATATAAAAAGTCTTGACCAGCCCATTGGAGATTTTTTTGAAAAATATGCGCATACAAAAACAACTGTGGGAGACCTTTCCTCTATGGCGTCTGGCTTAGATTGGACAGAGCATTATACAAGCCCTTTTAGTGTTACTGCAAGAGCCTATTATGATGATGACCTAGCCGAAACGATATTAAACCAAAAGATTTCTGAAGAACCTGGACAGTCCTTTAAGTACTTATCAGGAAGCACTCAGCTATTAGGAATGGTAATAGAAAAAGCAACCGGCCAAAAAATGGCAAATTATGCAGCTCAAAGTTTCTGGCAACCTATGGGTTTTGAAAAAGAAGCACTATGGCAAGTAGATGATAAGGAGCATGAACTCGCTAAAGCCTACTGTTGTATTTCTAGTAATGCGCGAGATTTTGCTCGCTTTGGAAAGCTCTATAAGGACTACGGCACATGGAATGGAACGCAAATTATAGACTCTTCTTTCGTGGCAACATCTATAAAACCAAGGTTTAAAAATTCTCCAGAATATGGATATGGTTTTTGGTTAAGTAATCACCTTGGAAAGGATATGTTTGTGATGCGTGGTATATTGGGGCAATACGTAATTACCATCCCAGGAGATGATGTAATTATCGTTCGCTTAGGGCATCAAAGAGCGCCTGAAATAGAAAATTCTTTCTCTACAGATTTCTATACCTATGTAGAAGAAGCCTATAAAATGATGCAACCTTAGAGTCTCTCAAGCACGGCAACTATGATTAGAAAACTAAACCTAGAACATATTCTCTTTTTAGATATAGAGACCGTACCTCAACACGAATCGTTTGATATGTTAGATGACGATTTTAAAAAGTTGTATGCAGATAAAACTAGATACTTACGCAAAGAAGAACACACACTAGAAGAGTACTACGATCGGGCAGGTATATGGGCAGAGTTTGGAAAAATTGTTTGTATTTCTGTAGGGTATTTTAAAATTACGGGAGATGGCAGGAGTTTTAGAACAACATCCTTTTTTGGCGAGGAAGAGGAGCTACTTATCCAGTTTAAAAATTTAATCGAGACTCATTTTAACTCTTCAAGACATCTATTATGTGCTCACAATGGTAAGGAATTTGATTTTCCGTATATCGCTAGAAGGATGATTATTCACGGAATAGAACTTCCTTATAAACTCAATCTATTTGGTAAAAAACCATGGGAAATCCCTCATTTAGACACTTTAGAATTATGGAAATTTGGTGATTATAAGCATTATACTTCTCTTAAATTACTTACAAAAATACTAGGTATCCCGTCTCCTAAAGATGATATAGATGGAAGCCAAGTACGTAGTGTTTTTTACGAAGAAGGAGACATAGACCGTATTGTAGTTTATTGTGAAAAAGATACGGTAGCCGTCGCCCAAATTCTATTAAGACTTCGAGGAGAAGAACTACTATATCCAAACGAAGTAATCTCTGTATAGCAAGTTATGTAACGCCTCTTTATTTTTTTAAAACATCACGCATCTTAATTAGATGCTCTTAATAATTTCGGTATTTTTACTGTATGAGCCCTAAAGACCTCCTTTCGGTTAAGAATGTATCCATCAGTTTCTCGCAACAGTCTGAAACGGTAACTGCAGTTAAAAATATTTCTTTTACTCTCAAAAAAAATGAAATTTTGGCTATTGTAGGCGAGTCTGGCTCAGGAAAATCGGTTACTTCTCTAGCTATTTTAGGCTTATTAGATAAAAAGAAATCGAAGGTGTCTGGTGAGATAATTTATAATGGCATCTCCCTTATAGGCTTACAAGAAAAAGAATATCAAAAATACAGGGGTAATGAAATCTCTATGATTTTTCAAGAGCCTATGAGCTCGCTTAACCCCTCACTACGTTGTGGTTTTCAAGTAACCGAAATCCTAAGACAACACACTAATTTGTCTAAAAAAGAAGCAAAGAAAGAGACGCTTGCTCTCTTTGAAAAAGTAAAGCTCCCAAGGCCCAATGCTCTTTTTAATGCATATCCTCATGAGATAAGTGGCGGTCAGAAACAACGTGTTATGATTGCTATGGCAATTGCTTGTAAACCTCAGGTATTAATTGCAGATGAGCCTACAACTGCTTTAGATGTAACGGTTCAAAAAGAGATATTACTACTACTAAAAGAGCTACAGCAGGAAACAAAAATGAGTATTATTTTTGTGAGTCACGACCTTTCTCTAGTGAGTGAAATAGCAGATAATGTAGCCGTAATGTACAAAGGGGAGATGATGGAATACGCTTCCGCGAAAGCGATATTTACAGACCCTCAAAACACCTATACAAAAGCATTGCTTAGTGCTAGGCCTTCTCTGGATAGTCGTTTAGTACAACTCCCTACAATTACTGATTTTCTAGAAAACAAAGCGCGCCCTGATATAGAAGCAGCTCATACACGCAAAGAAAGGCAGACGGAAATGTATGCTCAAGCGCCTTTGCTAGAAGTAAAAAATGTAGAAAAAACCTATATTTCTAAATCGGGCATTTTCTCAAAATCAAGAGAAGTAAAAGCAGTAAACGATGTTTCTTTTTCAATATATCCGGGGGAAACTCTTGGGCTTGTAGGAGAATCTGGTTGCGGAAAATCTACTTTAGGCAACGCTATATTACAACTAGCTCCTGCAGAGAGAGGTTCTATCTTATTTAAAGGCGAAGAGATTATTGGACTTTCTAGCAAACGATTAAGAGAGTTACGTAAAGATATTCAGATCATTTTTCAAGACCCTTATGCTTCATTAAACCCAAGGCTTACTGTAGGGCAAGCCATTATGGAGCCTATGCAAGTACATAAACTTTATACTTCTAAACAGGCTCGTAAAGAAAGAGCCCTATACCTTATGCAAAGAGTAGGGCTTGAGCAGGAGCATTTTAATAGATATCCGCACGAGTTTAGTGGTGGGCAACGACAACGTATAGGCATTGCCCGTACCATTGCAGTAGAGCCGCAGCTTATTATTTGTGATGAGTCTGTAAGCGCTTTAGACATTTCTGTACAAGCACAAGTACTTAACCTCTTAAATGAACTAAAAAAGGATTTTGGATTTACTTATATATTCATCTCCCACGACCTTGCCGTCGTAAAATATATGGCAGACCAACTTGTAGTTATGCAACATGGGCGTATAGAGGAAATAGGAGAAGCAGACAACGTATACAGTGCCCCTAAAAGTGCTTACACACAAAACTTAATTGACGCGATTCCCAAAGGAGTATAAATAAAAAAAACCGAAGAGCTCCCTCTTCGGTTTTTACATACCATAAAATTTATGATAAAAACACTTTAACTTTACTTTTAAACCCTTTATCGAAAAAAATTAATTCGTTATTGGGAGGTACTAATATAATATCTTTTTTCTATGTAATAAACTTATTTAATTTTTTATTTAAAAAGAATACACTCTACTACTTTTTTTGAGACCTTTTAAATTCTTTACAACCGTACATTCTATTATTAATTAACAACTGTGAAATCTAGACTAGTTGTTTGTTCTGACTTTCCTGCCTTAGGGTCATTTAAAATAAACTTTACGTCAAGACTATACGATCCTTCGTTGTTAAAAGTATGCTTTATTCTATAAGGTCTATACTCGCCTTTACTCTCAATTAAAGTCCATTCATTCGTTAGTCCTGTAATTCTATAGTATAATTCTGAATCTACGAATGGAGGGGAAATAGTCGCTATTTTACAGGAAAGAACAGTCCCCTTTCTTAGCTTTTTTTTCTTTGTTCTTGTATTTGCAGGTATAATTACAGGCTTTTTAAGGCCATTGCCAAATAAAAATGTATTGTCTTTATAAAACGCAGAGTAGGTTACTTCAGAAGTTATAGGGTCAAAATATATATACGTTTCTACATTTCCTTTGGAATCATACTCGTATTGATGAAGATACCGCTTACTTCTCTTAAAGTAATTTTTAGCACGCACCTGTCTTTTCTTTGTGTCATAATACCTTTTTGTCGCTCCTTCTAGTAATCCTTTTCTATGACGTATTACATACTCAATATTTCCCGAAGGGTATCTATTAATTTCCTTTCCGTGTTTTAAATCATTCTTATACTCTGAAAAGTTTTTTTTATTTCCGCTTTGATAAAAAGATTGAGTACTATCTTTCTCACCTTTAAGATTATAATAAACGATG